>CAZWDE010000016.1:0-19497 GCA_964632555.1 uncultured Limibaculum sp. | reverse complement strand
TGGCGGAAGGGGTGGGATTCGAACCCACGGAGCCTCTCGGCTCAACGGTTTTCAAGACCGCCGCAATCGACCGCTCTGCCACCCTTCCCGCGGGCCGCCCGGTCTTAGCGCGCGGCCGGGCGGAGCGTCCAGCGATGCGGCGCGCGGCCCGGCGCGGGGCCGACAAGGACCGGGCGGGCCGCTTTAACTCCACCGGGCCATCGGCTATAACGCAAGAAAAGAGAGACGGTTAAAAGCAGAGGGGCAGGGACATGGCGCGCACCGTCACACCCAGCCGGTGGCCCGAGGGCGCCGCCCGGTCGGTTTTCGTTTGCTTGGTCGGAAGTGTGCTCGCGTCCTGCATGACCGCCGCCGGCGGCCCGGCCGACGCCGGGCGGCAGGTGACCCAGTCGGCCGCGGCCAGTCCGATCGAGCCCGGGCCCACCGCGCTGATCGACGCGCGGTTGCGCCCGGTGCCCGAGGAGTTCGAGGTCGAGGCCAACGCCGTCTGGGACGGCAAGCGGACGCTGCAGGGCATCTGGGTGGCGCATCCCGCCGCCGAGACCGCGCGGCGCGTGCGCATCGTCAATGTCGACACGGGCTTCGCGGTCGACGGCGCGCTGTTCCGCCGCGACGACAGCAGCGGCGGGCCCTCGGTGCTCGTCTCCTCCGACGCGGCGGCCGCGCTCGGCATGACCGCCGACGAGCCGGCGACGCTCTCGATCGTCGCGATCCGGCGCGGCCCGGTCACGGTGCCCGTGGCGCCCGAGTCGGCGATCGCGCAGTCCGGGCTGGCGGAGGACCCCGCCGACGACGCGACGGCGGAGGCCGCCGGGCCCGACGACGGCACCACCGAGGACGGCGCGGAGACCGCCGAGGCGACGGAGGACGCGGGCGACGCCGAGACCCTCGCCTCCGCCGACGCCGGCCAGACGCCGCCGGCATCCGCCGGCGACGAGCCTGGCGGGGCCGAGCCGGCCGAGACCCTCGCGGCGGCCGAGGCCACCGAGGAGCTCGCCGAGCCGGTCGACGTGGAAACGGCGGCCGTCGCGGAGGAGACCGCGGCCGCGGCCGGCGAGGCCGAGGAACCGGCCGAGGCGGCGGACGACACGGCGCGCGCGACCTGGCCGATCGCGACCGACGAGGCCGACAACGCCGAGACCGCGGGCCAACCGGTGCTCGGGCTGGCCGCCATCGACACGACCGGCGCCGCGCCGCGCGCGCCGGCCCGCGAGATCGAGCCGGAGGCGCCCGCGCCGGCCCCCGAGGCCGGCGAGAGCGGCGAGAGCGCCGAGCCGGCCGAGCCCTCGGAGCCGGCGGAGGCCGACGCCTGGCCGATCGACACGGCCGCCCTCGCGCCCGACGCGGCCGAGACCGCGACCGCCGCGTCGGCGCCGGAGCCCGACACCGCGCCCGCCCCGGCGACCGAGGCGGCGGAACCGGCTCCGAGCCCGGCGCCGGCGCCGGCTCCCGCCGCCGAGCCGGCCTTGGCCGAGAGCGCCGACGAGGACGACACCGGGCGGCGCGCGGCGCTCGACCCCGATCCCGCGGCTCCGGCGGCCGAGCCCGAGCCGAGCCCGCTCGGACGGCCCTTCATCCAGGCGGGCATCTTCGGTGTGCAGAGCAACGCGACGCGGCTGATCGCGGCGATCGAGGCGGCGGGCTACCGGGCCGAGGGCAAGCCCTTCCGCTCGCAGGGCCGGCAGATGACGCGGGTCGTCGCCGGGCCGTTCCAGTCCACGGCGGAGCGCCGCGAGGCTCTGCGCGCGATCCGCGAGCTCGGGACCGCCGACGCGATCCCGGTCGCGCGCTGACGGAGGGCGCCATGGTTCTGCGCACCCTCCTGGCCGTCGCGGTGCTGCTCGGCGCCGCGACCGCCGCCCGCCCGCAGGCGATCGAGCAGAGCACGCCGGCGCGCGCCGCCTTCCTGATCGACCTGTCGAGCCGGGCCGTCCTGCTCGAGAAGAACGCCGACACGCCGCTGCCGCCGGCCTCGATGTCGAAGCTGATGGTGCTCGACATCGTCTTCGAGGCGCTGAGCGCCGGGCGGCTCTCGCTCGACGACGAGTTCCGCACCTCGGCCAAGGCGGCCTCGATGGGCGGCTCCAAGATGTTCATCCGCGAGGGCGGCGAGGTCTCGGTCGAGAACCTGCTCCGCGGGGTGATCGTGCAGTCGGGCAACGACGCGGCGGTCGCGCTCGCCGAGGCGCTCTCGGGCACCGAGGAGGCCTTCGCCACCTTCATGACCGCGCGCGCCGAGGAGCTGGGGCTGACCAACTCGACCTTCCGCAACGCGACCGGCTGGCCGCATCCCGAGCACCGGATGAGCGCGCGCGACCTCGCGATGCTCGGCGCGCGGATCGCGACGCGGTTCCCGGAATATTACCACTACTTCCAGGAGGAGAGCTTCACCTGGGAGGGGATCACGCAGCGGAACCGCAACCCGCTGCTGGGCGCGGGGCTCGGGGTCGACGGGCTGAAGACCGGGCACACCGAGGAGGCGGGCTACGGCCTCGTCTCGACAGCCAAGCAGGGCGATCGCCGCGTCGTGCTCGTGCTGATGGGGCTCGAGAGCGAGGCGCAGCGCCGGCAGGAGGCGCAGCGGCTGATGAACTGGGCGTTCCGCGCCTTCGAGACGCGCACGCTCTATCGCGCCGGGGAGCCGCTGATCGAGGCCGATGTGTGGATCGGCGCCGAGGGCCGGGTGCCGCTCGCCCCGGCCGAGGACGTCGCGGTCACGATCCCGTTCGGCCTCGGCCACGAGCCGGTGCCGACGGCGCATTACGACGCGCCCGCCGAGGCGCCGATCGAGGCGGGCGCGCGGCTCGGCGAGATCCGCGTCGCGGTCGAGGGGATGTCCGACGTCACGGTGCCGCTGGTGGCGACCCGGGCCGTCGAGCGGGGCGGCTTCTTCGCCCGGATCAGCGCGGCCGCCGAAAGCGTGTTCGGCCGCGTGCTGACCGCGGAGTGAGCGCGCCGGTCGCGGCCGGGCGCGGGCTGTTCCTGACGGTCGAGGGGATCGACGGCTCCGGCAAGTCGACGCAGGCGCGTCGGCTCGCCGCGCGGCTGAGGGCCGAGGGGCGGGCGGTCGTCGAGACCCGCGAGCCGGGCGGCACGCCGGGCGCCGAGGCGCTGCGCGCGCTCCTCGTCGAGGGCGAGGCCGGGCGCTGGGCGCCGGAGAGCGAGATCCTCCTCTTCACCGCCGCGCGGATCGAGCACGTGGCGCGCCTCATCCGTCCGGCGCTCGCCGCGGGGCGCATCGTGATCTGCGACCGCTACGTCGACTCGACGCGGGCCTACCAGGGCGCGGAGCCCGCCCGCCGCGCGCTGATCGACGATCTGCACCGGAGCCTCGTCGGCCTCGACCCCGACCGGACGCTCCTCTTCGAGATCGACGCCGAGCGCGCCGGCGAGCGCCTCGCGGCGCGGGGCGCGCCGGACCGGATCGAGGGCCGGGGCACGGCCTTCCAGCGCGCGCTCGCCGCCCGCTTCGCCGCGCTCGCCGAGGCCGAGCCCGACCGGATCCGCCGCATCGGCGCGGACGCGCCCGAGGACGCGGTCGCCGAGCGGGTCCGCGCGGCGCTCGACCCGCTTCTCGCGATGGGATAGGGCTCGCCGCCATGGCCCCGACCGCGACAGACGACACCGCGCCGGACGCGCTCGCGGGCGCGCCGCATCCGGCCGAGACGGCGCTGGGCGGGCGCCTCTTCGGGCAGGCCGCGCCGGAGCGGGCGTTCCTCGCGGCCTGGGGCGCGGGCCGTCTGCACCACGCCTGGCTGATCGCCGGCCCGCGCGGCACCGGCAAGGCGACCCTCGCCTACCGCATCGCGCGCGCCCGTCTCGCCGAGGCCGACCCGCCCGCGACGCTCGACCCGCCGCCGGGCTGCGCCGTGGCGCGGCGCATCCTCGCGGGCTCGGAGGCGCGCCTCGCCGTGCTCCGACGCACGCCGAGCGAACGGACGGGCAAGCTCCGCAAGGAGATCGCCGTCGACGACGTGCGCGCGCTGAAGCGCGGCCTCGCCCTCTCGGTGCCCGACGCGGGCTGGCGCGCCGTGATCGTCGACGCCGCCGACGAGATGACGCCGAGCGCGGCCAACGCGCTGCTGAAGGCGCTGGAGGAGCCGCCCGAGCGCACGCTTCTCCTCCTCGTCGCGCATCTGCCGGGCGCGGTGCTGCCCACGATCCGCTCGCGCTGCCGCCGGCTCGCCACGGCGCGGCTCGGCGCCGAGGATCTCGCGGCCGCCCTCGCGCAGGCCGGCCACGGCGTGGCGACGGGCGAGGCGGCGGCGCTCGAGGCGCTGGCCGACGGCTCGGCGGGCGAGGCGATCCGCTATGCGAGCGCCGGCGGACCGCAGCTCTACGCCTCGATGCTGGAGCTGCTCCGGCCCGGCGGGGTGGACCGCGCGGGGCTCGCGGCGCTCGCCGAGCGCGTCGGCGGGCGCGAGCGCGACACGCTCTTCCCGCTCGCCGTCGATCTGGTGCAGCTTCTCCTCGGCCGGCTGGCGCGGGCGGGCGTTCTCGGCCCGCCGGCGGTCGAGGCGGCGCCGGGCGAGGCGCCGGCGATGGCGGCCCTGTCGGCCGTGCCCGCCGAGACCTGGGCCGCCGCGGCCGAGCGCCTGGCCCGGACCGGGCGCGAGGCCCGGGCGGTCAACCTTGACCCGTCGCAGGCGATCCTCGATATGTTCCTCGATCTCGACGCGCCACTGGCCGCGGCCGGCCGGGCTCCGCGGCGCGCGTCGGGGCGCTGAGCGCGAGGGAGTTCCCATGCCCGCCGATCACGCCGGAGCCGACGCGGCCGCGCCGCTTCCGGATCTCGTCGACAGTCACTGCCATCTCGACTTCCCCGAGCTCGCCGCGGAGGAGGACGCCGTGATCGCCCGCGCGGCCGAGGCGGGCGTGACGCGCATGGTGACGATCTGCACGCGGCTCCGCAACGAGCCCGCCGTGCGCGCCATCGCCGAGCGCCATGCGGGCGTCTTCTACGCCGCCGGCACGCACCCCATGCAGGCCGCGACCGAGCCGATGGCGACCGTCGGGGAGCTCGAGCGGATCGCCGCCCATCCGAAATGCGTCGGCATCGGCGAGACCGGGCTCGACTACCACTACACCGCCGACACCCGGGCCGCGCAGGCCGAGAGCCTCCGGATCCACTGCGAGGCGGCGCGGCGGACCGGCCTGCCGCTGATCATCCACGCCCGCGACGCCGACGAGGACATCGGCGCGATCCTCGATGCCGAACACCGCGCGGGGGCGTTCGCCTGCGTGATGCACTGTTTCTCCTCGGGCGCGCGCCTCGCCGAGCGGATGCTCGACCTCGGTTTCTACCTGTCGATGTCGGGGATCGCCGCCTTCCCGAAATCGGCCGGGCTCCGCGCGATCTTCGCGGCCGCGCCGGCCGACCGCGTTCTGGTCGAGACCGACAGCCCCTATCTCGCGCCGCCGCCCCATCGCGGGAAACGCTGCGAGCCGGCCTATGTCGCGCTCACCGCGCGCGTCGGCGCCGAGACGATGGGCATGGACGAGGCGGCCTTCCGGGCGCGGACGACGGCGAATTTCGACCGGCTCTTCGCGAAGGCCGCCGGCCGCGCGGCCGCCGGTCCGAGACGCGCCGGCGCCGCGGGATGAGCGGTCGCCTGCGCTTCACCATCCTCGGCTGCGGCTCGTCGGGGGGCGTGCCGCGCATCGGGCCCGCGGGCCCCGCCTGGGGCGCCTGCGATCCGGCCGACCCGCGCAACCGGCGCCGCCGCTGCGCGCTGCTCGTCGAGCGGATCGCGGGCGATCGCCGGACCGTGCTGCTGATCGACGCCGGCCCCGACATCCGCGAGCAGCTGATCTCGGCGCGCGCGGGCCATCTCGACGCGGTGCTCTTCACCCACGACCACGCCGACCACATCCACGGGATCGACGACCTGCGGATGGTGTTCTTCAACCGCGGCTCGCGCCTGCCGGCCTGGGCCGACGGGCCGACCGGCGAGACCCTCCGCGCGCGCTTCGGCTATGTCTTCGAGACGCCCGAGGGTTCGGCCTATCCGCCGATCATGACGCTCCACCGCGTGGCCGGGCCGGTCGAGATCGAGGGCCCCGGGGGGCCGATCGGGATCGAGCCCTTCTGGGTGCCGCACGGCGACATCGACGCGATGGGGCTGCGGATCGGGCCGGTCGCCTACACGCCGGACATCTCGGAGATGACCGGGCCGGCCTGGGCGGCGGTGACGGGCCTCGACTGCTGGATCCTCGACGCGCTCCGCTACCGCCCGCACCAGAGCCACGCCAATGTCGAGACGGCGCTCGACTGGATCGCGCGCGCGCGGCCGCGGCGGGCGCTGCTGACCAACCTGCACGTCGATCTCGACTATGCCCGCCTCGCCGCCGAGACGCCCGAGCATGTGAGCCCGGCCCATGACGGGCTCGCGCTCGACTATCCGCTGACGGCCGGCGCGGGCGTCGGCGCGGCCGGGGCGCCCGAGATCGGCCGGGCGGCGACGGGGATGCCGGAGCGCGGCGCGTGAGCGCGCTCCACGCGCTGCTCCTCATCGTCCTGCCGGTCTTCCTCACCGTCGGCCTCGGCTACGCGGCGGTGCGCTGGCGGTTCTTCCCCGATGCGGGGGTCGACGCGCTGATCGGCTTCGCGACGAACGTCGCGGTGCCGGCGCTGCTCTTCCTCTCGATCTACCGGCTCGATCTCGCCCGCGCGGTCGACCCGCGGCATATCGGCGGCTTCTTCGGCGCGGCGACGATCTGCTTCGCCCTCGCCATCCTCCTCTCGCGCGCCATCTGGCGGCGCCGGCCGGGCGAGGCGGTGGCGATCGGCTTCTGCGCGCTGTTCTCCAACTCGGTGCTGCTCGGCCTGCCGATCTTCGAGCGGGCCTACGGGCGCGAGGCCATGGAGCCGGTCTTCGCGATCATCGCCTTCCACGCGGCCTATTGCTATCTCGTCGGCATCCTGACGATGGAGTTCTCGCGGCGCGACGGGGTGGCCCCGCGCGAGGCCCTGGTGCGCTCGCTCTCGGCGATCTTCCGCAACATGCTGACGCTCGGCATCCTCGCCGGCTTCGGGTTCAACCTCGCGGGCGCGCCGCTGCCGGGCGCGGTGGAGGAGACCCTCGGTCTGCTCGCCGGGGCGGCGCTGCCGGTGGCGCTCTTCGGGCTCGGCGGCGTGCTGACGCGCTACCGCATCCGCACCGAGTTCTCCGAAGCCATGATGATCGCCGCGCTCTCGCTCGTGGTGCATCCCGCGCTCGCCTGGGTGCTGGCGGCGCAGGTCTTCGCGCTGCCCGAGGGGTTCGTCCGCGCGGCGGTGGTGATCGCGGCGATGCCGCCCGGGGTCAACGGCTACATCTTCGCGGCGATGTACGGCCGGGCGGTGGGCACCGCGGCCTCGACCGTGCTGCTCGCGACGGTGCTGAGCGTCGGCTCGGTCACCGTCTGGCTCTGGGCGCTCGGCGGGGCGGCGCTCGACTGACAACATCGCGAACGACGCAAGAACATTGCGGATATCGCCCGAATCGCGCGGTTTTTTTGCGGAGCGCCCTTGCGCCCGTGCCCCGGCCTCCCCTTATTCACGCCATGAAGTTGCGATCCACCGGATAGACTGACGAAACCCTGTTCAAGGCGCCGTTTGAGAGACCACCCCGAATAGTCAGGGGCCGCGTCGGCGATATTGTCGCGGTTTGACGCGGCCCCTCTGACGCCCCCGAGCCTGCCCTCCGCTCACTCCGCCGCTTCGGCGACCTGCGGCGCCTCGCCCCGCAGCCGCGCGAGCAGCGCGGCCCGGTCCTCTGCCGCCCGGGCGGCGGCCGCGGCCTTGACATGGCCGAAACCGCGGACGGAGAGGGGCAGGCGGGCGAGCGCCACCGCGTCCTCCACGCGCTCCGGCGCGAGGCCGGGCAGGACCTCCGCCATGTCGGCCTCGTATTCGGCGATCGCCGCGCGCTCGGCCCGGCGCTCGGCGCTGTGGCCGAAGGGATCGAGCGCCGTGCCGCGCAGCACCTTGCCGTGGCGCAGCAGGCCGAGCGCGCGGCCCATCCACGGGCCGAAGCGCCGCTTGACCGGCCGGCCGCGCGCGTCGCGCCGCGAGAGGATCGGCGGCGCCATGTGATAGGTGATGCGCCCGACGCTCTCGAACTCCTGCGCCAGCGCGTGCCGCAGCGTGTCGGTGTGGAGCCGCGCCACCTCGTACTCGTCCTTGTAGGCGAGCAGCTTGAAATACCCCTCCGCCACCGCCGCGGCGAGGCGCTCGCCGCCGGCCTCGCGGGCGCGCGCGACGAGACCGCGATAGCGCCCGGCGAGGCGGCGGTTCTGGTAGGCCACGAGATGGCGGGCGCGACGCTCGATCTTGGCCTCCAGCGCCTCCTCGACCGCCTCCGCGGTCTCCTCGGCGCCGTCGGCCCGGAGCGAACCGGCCGCATCCTGCGGATGCGCCACGGCCCAGCGGCCGATCTCGAAGGCGCGGGCGTTCCGGGCGACCGCCTGGCCGTTGAGCTCGACCGCCTTCAGGATCGCGGCGCGCGAGAGCGGCACGAGCCCCGCCTGCCAGGCCGCGCCGAGGAGCGCCATGTTGGCGAAGATCGCGTCGCCGAGATGGCGCACGGCGAGCGCGGTGGCGTCGAGCGCGGCGATCGCCCCCGCCCCGATCCGCTCCTCGAGCGCGCGCCGGAGCCGCGTCTCGGGCAGGCGGAACGACACGTCCCGCGTGAACTGGCCCGTGACGGTCTCGTGGGTGTTGAGGATCGCGCGCGTGCGCCCCGGCGCCATCAGCGACAGCGACTTCGGGCTCGCCGCGACCACGAGGTCCCCGCCGATCACGGCGTCCGCCTCGCCGGCCGCGATGCGCACCGCGTCGATCGCCTCCGGCCGGGGCGCGAGGCGGCAATGGATCGCCACCGCGCCGCCCTTCTGCGCGAGGCCCGCCATCTGCATCTCGGACGCGCCCCTGCCCTCGAGATGGGCGGCCATCGAGAGGATCGCGCCGATGGTGACGACGCCGGTGCCGCCGATGCCGGTGACGAGGATCGCGTGCGGCCGGTCGAGCGCCGGCACCTCGGGCTCGGGCAGGGGCGGCAGCGCGATCTCGGCCTCCGAACCCCGCGGCACCGCGCCCGTCACGGTGACGAAGCTCGGGCAGAACCCCTTGAGGCAGGAGAAGTCCTTGTTGCAGGCCGACTGGTCGATGCGCCGCTTGCGCCCGAGCGGGGTCTCGAGCGGCAGGATCGCGACGCAGTTCGACTGCACCCCGCAATCGCCGCACCCCTCGCAGACCGCGGGGTTGATGAAGACGCGCTCCTCCGGGTCGGCCATCAGGCCGCGCTTGCGGCGGCGGCGCTTCTCCGCCGCGCAGGTCTGCACGTAGAGGAGCACGGTGGTGCCCGGCACCTCGGCGAGCTCCCGCTGCACGGTCTCGAGATCGTCGCGCTCGCGGACCGGAACCCCGGCGGGCAGCCCCTCGACCGGCTCCTCGGGGTCGCGCACGCAGACGACCCGCGCCGCGCCCGCCGCCAGCGTCTCGCGCGCGATCCGCGCGGGGTCGAGCCCGCCCTCGTTGGGCTGCCCGCCGGTCATGGCGACGGCGTCGTTGAAGAGGATCTTGAAGGTGATGTTGGTGCCGGCCGCGACCGCGGCGCGGATCGCCATCAGCCCGGAATGGTTGTAGGTGCCGTCGCCGAGATTCTGGAACACGTGGCGGCGGGTGGAGAACGGCGCCTCGCCGATCCAGTTGGCGCCCTCGCCGCCCATATGGGTGAAGCCCTCGGTCGAGCGATCCATCCACTGCACCATGTAGTGGCAGCCGATCCCGGCATAGGCGCGCGCGCCCTCGGGCACGACGGTCGAGGTGTTGTGCGGGCAGCCGGCGCAGAACCAGGGCTTGCGCTCGGCGATCTGGGGCAGGGCGGCGGCCTCGCGGGCGCTCGCGATCCGCGCGAGGCCCTCGGCGACGGGCGGGTGCTCGACGCCGTGGCGGGCGAGGACGCGGGCGAGGCCCTCGGCGATCTGCGCCGGGTCGAGGTCGAGCTTGGCCGAGAACAGCACGCGGCCGTCGAGGTCCTTCCAGCCGACGACCTTGGGCCGGCGGTCGCGGTTGTAGAGGATCTCCTTGACCTGCGTCTCGACGAGCGCGCGCTTCTCCTCGACCACGACGACGGTCTCGAGCCCCTCGGCCCAGTCGGCGAGGCGCTCGGGCTCAAGCGGCCAGGTCATGCCGGCCTTGTAGGTGGTGATGCCGAGCGCCGCCTCGGCGCCGTCCAGCCCGAGCATCCCCATCGCGTGGCGGAGATCGGGCCAGCTCTTGCCGGCGGCGACGACGCCGATCCGCGCGCCCGGCCGGCCGGTCCGCCGGCCGTCGAGCCCGTTGGCGCGCGCGAAGGCCTGCGCGGCGAAGCGCTTGTGGTCGTGGAGGCGCGCCTCCTGCGCCTGCGGCGTGTCGCCGAGCCGGATGCCGAGCCCGCCCTCGGGACGCGCGAAGTCCTCCGGCAGCCGGATCGCGAGCCGGTGCGGATCGCCGTCGACCACCGCGGTCGCCTCGACGATGTCCTTGAGCGCCTTCACGCCGACCCAAAGCCCGGAGAACCGCGACAGCGCCCAGCCGAGCAGCAGGAAGTCGATCAGCTCCTGCACGCTCGCCGGCGCCAGCACCGGCATCATCGCGTCGAGCATCGCGAGATCCGACTGGTGGCAGGTGGTCGAGCTCTCGCATGTGTGATCGTCGCCGAGCGCCGCGATCACGCCCCCGAGCGGGTCGGTGCCCGCGAGATTGGCGTGGCGGAAGACGTCGCCCGTGCGGTCGACGCCGGGGCCCTTGCCGTACCAGAGGCCGAAGACGCCGTCGAAGCGGCCCTCGCCGCGCAGCCCCGCCGCCTGCGCGCCCCAGAGCGCGGTCGCCGCGAGATCCTCGTTGAGCCCCGGCTGGAAGCGGATCTCGGCGGCGTCGAGGGGCTTCGCCGCCGCCTCGAAGGCGCGGTCGACCCCGCCGAGCGGCGATCCGCGGTAGCCGGTGACGAGCCCCGCCGTGCGATGGCCCGCGGCGAGGTCGCGCGCGCGCTGCATCAGCGCCGCGCGCACCAGCGCCTGCGTTCCGGAGAGAAGGATCGGCGAGCGGGAGAGGTCGTAGCGGTCCGACAGCCGGACGTCGCGGAGCTCCATTGGGCGCCTCCCTGTTTCGATAAAAGGTAAAGGCCGTTGACCATTGCTTCAAGGCCCGCCAAGTCTCGGGGCGCGACGGGAGGGCGGGCGATGGACGGCGGCACCACTGACGTCGAGATCGGAGGCGCGCGGCTCCGCGCGGCCGTGGCGGGGCCCGAGGGCGCGCCCGCGGTCGTGCTGCTCCACGGCGCCAGCGGCAATCTCGAGGACTGGCGGATCTCGGTCTTCGACCGGCTCGCGGCCGGTCACCGGGTCGTGGCGATCGACCGCCCCGGCTACGGGCGCTCGGACCCGGTGCGCCGCGGCTGGCGGCTCGCCGAGCAGGGCGAGGCGATCGCGCGGGGTCTCGCACGGCTCGGGATCGGGCCTGCGGTGCTCGTCGGGCATTCCTTCGCGGGCGCCCTGGCGCTCGACTGGGCGCTGCGCCGGCCGGAGGAGGTCGCCGGCCTCGTCGTCCTGTCGGGCGCCACGATGGACTGGGGCGGCGCGCTCGACCTGCACTACCGCGTGACGGCGGCGCCGGTGCTCGGCCGCGCGGTCGCGGCGCTGGCCCCCGTCGTCGTCGGCGAGCGGCGGCTCGCCCGGGCGCTCGCGGGGGTTTTCGCGCCGCAGCCCGTGCCGCCCCGCTACGCCGAGCGGGCAGGGGTGCGCCTCGCGCTCCGTCCCGGCACGTTCCGGCTCAACGCGCGCTCGCTCGCGGCTCTGCGCGGCCAGATCCTCGCCAACGCGCCGCGCTACGGGCGGATCGGCTGCCCGGTCGAGATCCTGCACGGCACCGAGGACGGGGTGGTGCCGGCGCGCCTCCACGCGGTGCCGCTCGCGCGGGCGATCGGCCATGCGCGGCTCGATCTGATCGAGGGCGTCGGGCACATGCCGCACCACGCCGTGCCCGAGCGGGTGGTCGAGGCCGTCCGGCGCGTCGCCCGCCGCTGAGCGCGCCGGGCCCTGTCCGGGCGCCGGGTGGGCGGGCGGGGGCGTCCGGACAGGGCCCGGCCCGGCCGGCACGCTCAGCCGAGGAGGGTCAGCGTGTTGCCGGCCGGGTCGCGGAAATGCGCCAGCGTCCCGCCCCAGGGCTGGAGCGCCGGCGGCCCCTCGAACGCCACCCCGCGCGCGGACAGCTCGCGGTAGCGCGCCTCGATGTCCGCGACGCTGAGCGAGACGCCGACGAACCGCCCGACGAGCGCGCCCTCGGGCCCGTCCGGGTCCTCCCGCTCGACGATCAGCACCGCCGGCCCGACCGCGAACCCGACCGCTCCCTCGGCCTCCCAGGCGACGGCGAGCCCGAGCGTCGCGCCGTAGAAAGCCCGCGCCGCGGCCAGGTCGTCGACGAAGACCCGCACGCCGTAAAGCTCCATCACACCCCCCAGCGCCAGAGAGCCGGCCCTTCGGCCGCATAGGCGCGCGCCAGCACCATCCGGTGCACCTCGTCCGCCCCGTCGACCAGCCGCGCCTGCCGCGCGTAGCGATAGATCCATTCGAGCGCGGTGTCCGTCGAGTAGCCGAGCGCGCCGCAGATCTGGATCCCGTCGTCGGCGGCGCGGTGCAGCGTCTCGGCAACGTGCACCTTGGCCATCGAGATCGCGGTCTTCGCCCGGTCGCCCCGGTCGAGGAGCCACGCCGCCTTCATCGTCAGGAGCCGGCCCGTCTCGATCATCTGGGCGAGGGCGCCGAGCTTCACCTGCACGGTCTCGCGCTCCGCGAGCCGCATCCCGAAGCCCTCGCGCCGCTCGGCATAGGCGCTCGCGATCTCCATGCACCGCTTGGCGAGGCCGAGCCAGCGCATGCAGTGGGTGAGCCGCGCCGGCCCGAGGCGGATCTGCGTGACCTTGAGCCCGTCGCCCGGCTCCAGCAGCACGTCGCCCTCGCCGACCTCGAGCCCCTCGAAGACGAGCTCGCAGTGGCCGCCGTGCTCCTCGGGCCCCATGATCCCGATCCGCCGCTCGATCCGCCAGCCCGGGCGCTCGGCGTCGACGAGGAAGGCCGTCAGCCCCTTGCGCGCATCCTCCGAGGTGCGCGCCATCACGATGAGGCGGCCCGCGCCCTCGGCGCCGGTGATGTACCACTTGCGCCCGTGGATCCGCCAGCCGCGGTTCGTCCGCTCGGCGCGCGTGCGCATCATCGCGGGGTCGGAGCCCGCGCCCGGATGCGGCTCGGTCATGGCGAAGGCCGAGCGCGTCTCGCCCGCCACCACCGGCGCGAGCCACCAGTCGCGCTGCTCGGGCGTGCCGATCTGCGCCAGCAGCCGCATGTTGCCGTCGTCGGGCGCGGCCGCGTTGAAGCAGACCGGGCCGAAGCGCGCGCGGTTCATCTCCTCGTAGGCGGCGGCGAGCGCGCAGAAGGAGTGCCCGAGCCCGCCGAGCGCTTCCGGCACCTGCGGCGCCCAGAGCCCCGCGGCCTTGACCTCGGCGCGCAGCCGCTCGAGCACCGGCAGGGGCACGTTCTCGTGATCGGCGAAATTCGCGGGGTCGGCCTCGAGCGGGAGGATCCGCTCGGCGACGAAGGCCGCCACCCGCGCGCGGTACGCCTCGGCCCCTGCGTCGAGCGTGAAATCCATGCGGCTCCTCCCGTCCTCGCGCCAGAGGACCACGCGGCCGGCCGCCTGGCAACGCGTCAGAGCGGACGGCAGAGATGGCCGCCGTCGACCGGCAGGGTCACGCCCGTGACATAGGCGCCGCCCCGGCCCAGCAGCAGCGCGAGCGGCGCCTCGAGATCCTCCGGCCGGCCGAAGCGGCGCATGGGGATCGCCCGGCGGAGCCGCTCGCCCGCCTCGCTCTCGAGATGCGCGCGATTGAGGTCGGTCGGGATGTAGCCGGGCGCGAGCGCGTTGACGCGGATCCCGTCGCGCGCCCATTCGAGCGCGAGCACGCGGGTGAGGTGGATCACCGCGGCCTTCGACGCCGCGTAGGCCGCGACGCCCTTCTCGGTGCCGAGGCCGAGGATGGACGCGATGTTGACGATCGCGCCGCCATCGCCCTCCGCCATCCGGTGCGCGGCCGCGCGCGCGACCCGGAAGACGCCGTCGAGATTGACGTCGACCACCGCGCGCCAGGCCGCCTCGTCGGTCTCGAGCGCCGGTCCGCCGCGCGCGACCCCGGCATTGTTGACGAGCCCGTCGAGCCCGCCGAGCGCCTCGGCCGCCTGCGCGACCGCCGTGGCCACGCTCGCCGGGTCCGTGACGTCGAGCGGGACCGCCACGATGCCGGGCGTCTCCACGGCGAGCCGCTCGAGCGCCGCCGCGCGCCGGGCCGCCGCCGCGACGCGCGCGCCCTCCGCCGCGAGGAACGCCGCGAGATGCGCGCCGATGCCGCTCGACGCACCGGTCACCAGCACCTTTCGCCCCGCCAGCCCGGTGTCGATCGCCATCATCCGCCCCCCTCGCCGCCGCAATCCCGCCGCATTCTTTTCACGCCCTGCGCATTTTTTGCTCAAAATCAGAGACGAACGCGGAAGTCCATGCTATGGGGTGGTGTCTCAGGACCAAAAGAAAGAAGGGAAGGACGCATGCTCCGGGAGCACGATGACATTTCCGCGATGGCCGAGGCGGTGCGGATGGTCGGCGATGGCTGGACGCTGCTGATCCTCTGGGCGGCGCTGCATGGAATCACCCGATTCGACACGTTCCAGCGCCGGCTCGGCATGGCGCGCAACATCCTGTCGAATCGCCTCGCCCGGCTGGTCGACGAGGGCATCATGGAGAAGCGCCCGGTGCAGCCCGGCGCGCGCCGCCTCGAATACCGCCTGACCGACACCGGCCGCGCGCTGACGCCGGTGGTCGAGGGCTTCGAGGCCTGGGGGCGCGGCCTGCGGGTGCACCAGGGCGCCGCCGAGTAGCGGCCGCGCCGCGCCCTCAGCGGTAACGGGCGAGCACGCTCGCCGCCGTCTCCAGCGCGAGGGCGGCTTCGGCCAGACGGTCGGCCGAGCGCGCGCAGGCGCCCCGCGGCATCACGTAGCGGTTGGCGCAGCGCACGGCGGTGTCGAGATCGGCCTTCTGCGCCGCGACCGTTTCCTTGTAGTCGTTGAACCGGCCGGTGCGTTGCGCGGTCGCGAGGCCGTCGATCACGGCCGGGCAGCCGACGCCCTGTCCGTCGAGCGCCAGCGCCAGCGCCGCCTCCGCCTTCGGCGCGAGGCAGAGCTTCCAGATCACGTCGAGCTGCACCGCGGGGAATAGCCGCATCAGGGTGCGGATCCGCGGCGCCAGCGACAGATAGCCGTCGCGCACGCCCGACGGCCGCCAGAACTCGTAGGAGGCGAGAAAGCTCGTGCCCCCGATCTGCGTGCGGGTGTCGCGCGGGGCGGGCACGAAAAGCTCGGGCGTCTCGGGCATCTCGAGCCCCTCGCGCAGGAAGGTGTCGAGGCGGGCGCCGTCGAACTCCAGCCGCCCGTCCGCCGCGAACGGGATGAAGGCGACCTCGGCGCCGAAGGGCAGGGGCGTCATCTGCATCAGCACCGCGCGCCCGTCGAGATCGAGCACCGCCGAGGCCTGCTCGCCGCGCCGGTCCGCCTCGAAGCGTTGCCGGTTCCCGTCGGTGCCGACGAAAACGCCGGTGAAGCCGCCGGGATCGGGGGTGATTTCGATCACAGCTCCCGACGCGGCGCCCATGCCATTATATGTCCCGTCGAGCGAGGTTTGCGCGGACGCCGGGCGCGCGCCCGCGACGAGCAGAACCACGAGCGAGACCACGGCCGCGAAATGTGTCAGAACCGCCACCCGCATGCTGCGCTCCGGTCACTCTCCCGTGGTAGCCGTCGCCGCAGTGGGCGGTCCGGCCTCCAAGCGCCGCCGATATGAGGGAAACCATGGACTGGGACAAGCTCCGCGTGTTCCACGCCGTTGCCGACGCCGGCAGCCTCACGCATGCGGGCGAGCAGCTGCATCTGAGCCAGTCGGCGATCAGCCGGCAGATCCGCGGGCTGGAGGAGCAGCTCGCGACGACGCTGTTCCACCGCCACGCGCGGGGGCTCCTGCTCACCGAGCAGGGCGAGCTCCTCTACGACGCGACGCGCACCATGACGCAGAAGCTGAGCCAGGCGGCCGCCCGGATCCGCGACAGCAAGGACGAGGTGCACGGCGACCTGCGCGTGACCGCCACGGCCGGCTTCGGCACGATCTGGCTGACGCCGCGGCTCCACCGCCTGTTCGCCGACCATCCGGGGCTGTCGATCAATCTCGTGCTCACCGAGGCGGTGCTCGACCTGCCGATGCGCGAGGCCGACGTCGCGATTCGCATGGCCGCGCCGCAGCAGGCCGATCTGATTCGGCGCAAGCTGCTCGAGGTCCGCATGCGGCTCTACGCGCACAAGAGCTATGTCGCGCGGATGGGCGCGCCCGACCGCATCGAGGATCTGGCCCGGCACCGCATCGTGACCTTCGCCTCCGACGCGCCGCAGCCGAGCGAGGCGGCCGTGTGGCTGCGCAAGCGCATCGGACCGCACCGCCACATTCACCTGTCGATGAACAGCTATTTCGGCATCCTCAACGCGGCGCAGGCCGGCCTCGGCGTCGCCGCGCTGCCCGACTACATCACGCGCGACAATCCCGATCTCGTGCCGGTGCTGCCCGAGGAGGAGAGCCCGCCCTTCTCCGTCTACTTCGTCTACCCCGAGGAGCTGCGCCGCTCGCAGCGCGTGATCGCCTTCCGCGACTTCCTGGTCGCTGAGCTGCAGGGCGAGGCCCGTGTCCGTTCGGCAACAGGAAGCGTTGCGGAAATCGTATAGCTGCTTTGCTGCGGTGCAGTCCGGGTTGCGCGAAGGCCGCAAAAGGGCGTACCGGGAGGACGGGGCGCGAGCGATCCCGCCCCAGGTTGTGATACCTCCCTGTTGACTTGGCCGGGCTTCGCGCCCGGCTTTTTTTGTGCCCCGCCGGCCGGCGTCAGCGCCAGAGGCGGTCGCCGACCTCCGCCTCGAGCCCCTCGTAGAGATGCGCGACCTCGGGGCCGTAGCCGTTGAACTTCTCGGTCGGGACGCGCTCGTCGGTGCCGAGCACGCGCTCGGTCGCCTGGCTCCAGCGCGGATGGTCCACCTCGGGGTTCACGTTGGCCCAGAAGCCGTATTCCGCCGATTGCAGCTCTTCCCAGAAGCTCACCGGCCTCTCGTCGGTCAGCTCGATCCGCACGATCGACTTGATCGACTTGAAGCCGTATTTCCACGGCGTGTGCAGGCGGATCGGCGCGCCGAAGGGCTTGTGCAGGATCTTGCCGTAGGCGCCCATCACCATGAAGGAGAGCTCGTTCTCCGCCTCCTCGATGGTCAGCCCCTCGACATAGGGCCACGGATACCAGAACTGGCGCTGGCCGCGCGCGATGTCGGGATCGTGGAACGTCTCGAAGCGCACGTATCTCGCCGAGCCGAGCGGGCGCGCCCGCGCGAGCAGCGCCGAGAGCGGGAAGCCGATCCACGGCACCACCATCGACCACGCCTCGACGCAGCGGTGACGGATCACCCGCTCCTCCATCGGCATCGACGCCAGCAGCTCGTCCGTGCCGAGCTCGACCGGCTCCTCCACCATGCCGTCGATCTTCACCGTCCAGCCCTCGGTCTCGAGCGCCCGCGCCGCCTCGAAGATCTTCTTGTGGCTGCCGAACTCGTAGAAGTTGTTGTAGGTGGTGTTCAGCTCCTCCGAGGTGACCGGGCGGCCCGCATCGGCATAGGCGGGGTTCTTCGGCGGCATCGGCCGGAACGGTTCCTCGGGCGTCGCGGCGCGTGCGGGGCTCGCCATCGGCCCGTCGAGCGCCGCGAACCCGCCGAGCGCCGCGCCGCCGGCGATCATGGCGCCGCCCGCGATGAGGCGGCGGCGGGCGCGGAACACGCTTTCGGGGGTCGCGTCGGCCTCCCGGAGGGCCCAGCGGGGGCGGCGGATCAGCTTCATCTCGAGCTCCAGTTGCGTCACGGTTTGCAGGGAGCCTAGTGCACGAAGGGCGAACGGCGAAGGACCTCGCGCGCCGCCTCGCGCAAACGTCACGCCCGCGTGACCCCTCAGTCGAGAACGAACTCGGCCTCGGGGATCCCCTGCAGGTGCAACGCGGCGGTCAGGTCGGAGTGGTCGAGCCGCGCGTCGGCCCGACGGGCGAGCGCGGGCTTGGCCCGGTACGCGACGCCGAGGCCCGCCGCCTCGACCATCGCAAGGTCGTTCGCCCCGTCGCCGATGGCGATCGCGTCCGCCGGCGTTGCGCCGATGCGGGCGGCGATCTCCTCGAGCGCGGCCGCCTTGGCGTCGCGGCCGAGAACGGGGGGCACGACACGGCCGGTGAGGCGGCCCTGCGCGATCTCGAGCGTGTTGGCCCGGTGCTCGGCAAAGCCCGCCGCGGCCGCCACGCGCTCGGTGAAGAAGGTGAACCCGCCCGAGACGAGAGCGGTCGCCGCCCCCCGCGCGGCCATGGTGCGGACGAGGACGCGCGCGCCCGGGTTGAGCCGCACGGCCCGGTCGTGGACCTCGGCGAGCGCCGCCTCGGGAAGCCCCGCGAGAAGGGCCACGCGCTCGGCGAGCGCGGCCTCGAAATCGAGCTCGCCCGCCATCGCCCGCTCGGTGATGGCCGCCACCCGATCGCCGATGCCGGCATGGGCGGCGATCTCGTCGATGCACTCGCAGCCGATGATCGTCGAGTCCATGTCGGCGACGAGGAGACGCTTCGACCGCCCCTCGGCGCGCACCCAGTTGGCGTCGAGCCCCGTCACCTCGACCGCGCGGATCTCGTCCGACGCGATCTCGACACCGCAGGGCCCGAGGCGGCGCGGCACGCCGTCGAAGGCGAGCGCGGCCGCTTCGGCCGCCGCGTCGGTCACCCCCGCCGCGGCCGTCAACACGAGACGCCAGAACATGCCGATCAGGCGATCGCGGCCTGCTTGTGGCTCTCGGGCACCACCCGCTCGAGCTCCGCGGCGAGCAGGAAGGCGAGCTCGAGCGCCTGGGAGGCGTTGAGCCGCGGGTCGCACACCGTGTGGTAGCGGCTCGAGAGATCGGCGTCGGTCACCTCGGCGATGCCGCCCGTGCATTCGGTGACGTCGAGCCCGGTCATCTCGAAATGCACGCCGCCGGCATAGGTGCCCTCGGCCTCGTGCACCGCGAAGAAGTTCTTGACCTCGGCCAGGATGCGCTCGAACGGCCGGGTCTTGTAGCCCGACGCCGACTTGATCGTGTTGCCGTGCATCGGGTCGCAGGACCAGACGACCTGCCGCCCCTCGCGCGCGACGGCGCGGATCCAGCCCGGCAGATGCGTCTCGACCTTGTCGTGCCCGGTGCGGCAGATGAGCGTGAGCCGGCCCGCCTCGTTCTTCGGGTTGAGCCGGTCGATCAGGCGCAGCAGATCGTCCGGCGCGAGGCTCGGGCCGCATTTGAGCCCGACGGGGTTCTGCACGCCGCGGCAGAACTCGACATCCGCGCCGTCG
>CAZWDE010000015.1:0-19879 GCA_964632555.1 uncultured Limibaculum sp. | reverse complement strand
CGCGCGGCCAGTCGGCGGCGCGGCTGATCGATCTCGTGATGGCCTTCGTCGGGCATGTGCGGGGCGGGCTCGCGGTCTCGACGGCGGCGGCCTGCACGATGTTCGGCGCGGTCTCGGGCTCGACGCAGGCGACGGTGGTGGCGATCGGCGGGCCGCTGCGGCCGCGGATGCTGAAGGCGGGCTACAAGGACAGCTTCGTGCTGGCGCTGATCGTCAACGCCTCCGACATCGCCTTCCTGATCCCGCCCTCGATCGGGATGATCATCTACGGCGTCGTCTCCAACACCTCGATCGCCGAGCTTTTTATCGCCGGCATCGGGCCGGGGCTGCTGATCCTCGCCCTCTTCGCGGGCTACAGCATGATCTACGCCAGCCGCATGGGCGTGCCGGTCGAGGCCAAGGCGACCTGGGGCGAGCGCCTCCGCGCGCTCTACACCGCGCTCTGGCCGCTCGGCTTCCCGGTGATCATCATCGGCGGCATCTACGGCGGCGTCTTCAGCCCGACCGAGGCGGCCGCCGCCTGCGTGCTCTACGCGCTGGTCCTCGAGGTCCTGGTGTTCCGCGAGATCGGGCTCCGCGAGGTGTGGGAGACGGCGAAATCCACCGGTCTGATCACCGCGGTCGTGTTCATTCTCGTCGCCGCCGGCGCCGCGTTCTCGTGGATCATCTCCTTCGCCCGCATCCCGCAGGAGATCCTCGACGGCATCGGCATCTCCGAGATGGGCCAGATCGGCGTGCTCTTCGTGATCTCGATCGCCTTCTTCATCGGCTGCATGTTCGTCGATCCGATCGTGGTGATCCTCGTGCTCGTGCCGATCTTCGCGCCAGTGGTTGACCAGGTGGGGCTCGATCCGGTTCTCGTCGGCACGATCATCACGCTCCAGGTGGCGATCGGCTCGGCCACGCCGCCCTTCGGCTGCGACATCTTCACGGCGATCGCGGTCTTCAAGCGGCCCTACTGGGACATCGTGCGCGGCACGCCGCCCTTCATCGTGATCCTGCTCGGGGTGGCGGTGGCCCTGATCTTCTTCCCCGAGATCGCGCTCTTCCTGCGCGACCTCGCCTTCGACAAGTGAGCGGGGCGATGTTCGAACGCATCCTCGTCCCCTTCGACGGCTCGACCGGCGCCCGCGGCGCGCTCGAGACCGCCGTGCGCCTGCGCGAGGTGTGCGGCTCCGAGCTGATCCTGCTCACGGTCTACCGCCACCACAGCCTGCTCGAGGCGTCGTTCTCGATGGTGCGCCCCGAGGATCCCGGCAATCTCGACGACGTGCTCCGCCAGCACGCGATCGAGGTGGTCGACATGGGCAAGCGCGAGGCGCTGCGCCTCGGCGCGCCCAAAGTCCGCGGTTTCGTGAAGAACGGGCCCGTCGCGCGCGGCATCGTGGCCTTCGCGTCCGAGCACGGCGTCGATCTCATCGTGCTCGGCAGCCGCGGGCTCGGCGCGGTGGAGAACTACCTGCTCGGCAGCGTCTCGCACAAGGTGACCGGCCTCGCGGACATCCCGGTGCTCGTCGTATGAGCGCGCTGCCGCCCCGACGCCTCGAGATCGGCATCCGGCTCGAGCCCGTGGGCGCGGTGCGCCGCGTCGGCCTGCTGCTGCTCTCTACCGATCTGACGACCGAGCGCGACGCCGCCGGCATCTACGGCCCCGAGGGCATCGCGACCCATGTGAGCCGCGTCGCCTTCGAGAACCCCACGACACCCGAGAACCTCGCGAAGATGGCGCCACTGATCAGCGCGGCCGCCGACCTGCTGCCGCGCGACACGCCGATGGCCGCGATCCTCTTCGGCTGCACTTCGGGCACGGTCGAGATCGGCCCCGAGGCCGTGCGGGCCGCCGTCCACCTCGCCCGGCCGGGCGTTCCGGTCGTCACGCCGCCGACGGCGGCGCTCGCCGCCTTCGCCGCGCTCGGGGTGCGGCGTCTCGCGCTGCTGACGCCCTATCTCGAGGAGACGACGCGGCCGATGGCGGCGTGGTTCGCGGCGGCCGGGCTCGAGCTCGTCTCGGTCGCCTGCCTCGGCATGGGCAACGACGAGGAGATGGCGCGCGTCGCGGCCGGAAGCATCCTCGAGGCCGCCGAGGCGGCGGACCATCCGGAGGCCGAGGCGCTCTTCGTCTCCTGCACCGCCCTGCCCGCCTTCGCCGCCGCGGCCGCGATCGAGGCGCGGCTCGGCAAGCCGGTGATCACCTCGAACCAGGCCGCGCTCTGGCAGCTCCGCGGCCTCGCCGGGCGCGACGTCCCGGCCGAGGGCTTCGGCGCCCTGCTCGCGCGGCTGGCGCCGGGTGCGGCGGCGTGATGCGGGCCGGGCCGGCCGAAGCGGTTGCGCGCCCGCGCGCGCAGCGGCGAGGCTCGGGGCACGGCCGCCGGGGGGCGGCGCTTGAGGGGAGAGACCGATGTCGTTCATGACCAACACCGATCCGAGCTTCACGCCCGTCGAGTACGAGCGGCGGATCGCCAAGACCCGATCGGCCATGGAGAAGCGCGGCATCGACATGATCGTCGTGGTCGATCCCTCGAACATGGCGTGGCTGTCCGGCTACGACGGCTGGTCGTTCTACGTCTTCCAGTGCGTGCTGCTCGGGATGGAGGGCGACCCGATCTGGTTCGGCCGCGGGCAGGACGCGCACGGCGCCCACCGCACGGTCTACATGGCCGACGACCGGGTGATCGGCTACCCCGACCACTACGTGCAGTCGCCGGACATCCACCCGGCCGACGTGCTCGGCCGCATCATCACCGAGAACGGCTGGGACCGCGGCACGATCGGCGTCGAGTCCGACAACTACTGGTACACCGCGCGCGCCGACGCGGTGCTGCGCCAGCACCTGCCGAACGCCATCTTCGTCGATGCCACCGGCCTCGTGAACTGGCAGCGCGCCGTCAAGTCGGAGCGCGAGCTCGACTACATGCGCACGGCCGCGCGCCTCGTCGAGCGCATGCACAAGCGCATCCTCGAGAAGGTCGAGCCCGGGATGCGGAAATGCGATCTCGTCGCCGAGATCTACGACGCCGCGCTGCGCTACGACGCCGATCTGGGCGTCGGCGGGGACTATCCCGCCATCGTGCCGCTGCTGCCCTCGGGCAAGGACGCCTCGGCCCCCCATCTGACCTGGAACGA
This sequence comes from uncultured Limibaculum sp., assembly GCA_964632555.1. Classification (GTDB taxonomy): domain Bacteria; phylum Pseudomonadota; class Alphaproteobacteria; order Rhodobacterales; family Rhodobacteraceae; genus Thermohalobaculum. The sequence continues at coordinate 16,756 of CAZWDE010000015.1, read as the reverse complement.
CCGGCCGATGGAGGCGGGCGAGGGCACCTTCTTCGAAATCGCCGGCACCTACCGGCGCTATCACTGCCCGCTCTCGCGCACGATCTTCCTCGGCAAGCCGACGCAGGTCTTCCTCGACGCCGAGAAGGCGGTGCTGGAGGCGATGGAGGCGGGGCTCGAGGTGGCGAAGCCGGGCAACACCTGCGACGACATCGCCCATGCCTTCTTCCGCACGCTCGGGCTGCACGGCTTCGAGAAGGACAACCGCACCGGCTACCCGATCGGGCTCTCCTACCCGCCCGACTGGGGCGAGCGGACCATGTCGCTGAGGAAGGGCGACATGTCGGTGCTCGAGGAGGGCATGACCTTCCATTTCATGTCGGGGCTCTGGCTCGAGGACTGCGGCATCGAGATCACCGAGAGCTTCGTGATCGGACACCACGGCGCGGAGTGCCTCGCCGACGTGCCGCGCAAGCTCTTCGTGAAGGACTGAGCGATGGACGGGACCGCCGCCCGCAATCCGATCGTCGCCACGGTCCCCTTCGAGGAGGACGGCGCCCATCACGGCTTCCTCCGCCTGCCCTACAGCCGGGACGACAGCGCGTGGGGGTCGGTGCTGATCCCCATCGCCGTGATCCGCAACGGCGCGGGGCCGACGGCGCTTCTCACCGGCGGCAATCACGGCGACGAATACGAGGGCCCGCTCGCGTTGCAGGGCCTCGCCCACGAGCTCTCGGCCGAGGCGGGGCGGGCCGCGCTCCGGGGCCGGGTGATCGTGCTGCCCTGCCTCAACGCGCCGGCGGTGCGGGCGGCGCGGCGCACCTCGCCGCTCGACGGGGGCAACCTCAACCGCCTCTTCCCGGGACGGCCCGACGGATCGCCGACGCAAAAGATCGCCGACTACGTCGCGCGCACGCTGGTGCCGATGGCCGACATCGTCCTCGACTACCACTCCGGGGGGCGGACGCTCGACTTCGTGCCCTTCGCCGCGGCCCACCGCCTGCCGGACGCGGCGCAGGAGGCGGCCTGCGTCGCCGCGATGCGGGCCTTCAACGCGCCCTATTCGATGACCCTCCTCGAGATCGACGCGGTCGGCATGCTCGACACCACCGTCGAGGCGCTCGGCAAGACCTTCGTCACGACCGAGCTCGGCGGCGGCGGCACCGCGACGGCGCGCTCGGTCGCGATCGCGGCGCGGGGGGTGCGCAACCTCCTGAAGCACGCGGGCATCCTCGCGGGCGAGCCGGAGACCGGGCCGACGACGGTGCTCGACATGGCCGACGCCGACTGCTTCACCTTCTGCGAGGACGACGGCCTCTGCGAGCCGATGGCCGATCTCGGCGACGCGGTGGCGCCCGGCGCCCCGGTGGCGCGCGTCTGGCCCGCCGACCGGACCGGGCTCGCGCCCCGGACCTACACCGCGCGCCGGGGCGGGCTCCTGGCCGGGCGGCATTTCCCCGGTCTCGTCAAGGCCGGCGACTGTCTCGCCGTCACCGCCGAGGTCGCCGAGTGACGGACGAGGCCGCCGCCGCGACGCCGACGCTGGCCGACATTCTCGCCGCCCGCGGGCGGATCCGCGGCACCGCGGTCGAGACGCCGCTCGTCCCCTCGCCCGCCCTGTCGGAGCGCCACGGCGCCGAGGTGCTGCTCAAGCTCGAGCTCGCCCAGCCCATGGGGGCCTTCAAGCTGCGGGGCGCGGCCAACGCCATCCTCGCCCTGCCCGAGGGGACGGCCGGCGTCACCTGCTGCTCGACCGGCAATCACGGCCGCGGCGTCGCCTATGCCGCTCGCGCGCGCGGGATCCGCGCGGTGATCTGCATGTCCTCGCTGGTGCCGGAGGCCAAGGTCGAGGGCATCCGCGCGCTCGGCGCCGAGGTGCGCATCCACGGCCGCAGCCAGGACGAGGCGCAGGTCGAGAGCCGCCGGCTCGCGGAGGAGGAGGGGCTCGTCGAGATCCCGCCCTTCGACCACCGCGACGTGATCGCCGGACAGGGCACCATCGGGCTCGAGATGCTCGAGGCGCGGCCCGATCTCGACCTGATCCTCGTGCCGCTCTCGGGCGGGGGGCTCGCGGCCGGCGTCGCGCTGGCCGCCAAGCGGATCGATCCGGCGATCCGCGTGATCGGCGTCAGCATGGACCGGGGCGCGGCGATGCACGCCTCGCTCGCCGCCGGCCGGCCCGTGGCGGTCGAGGAGGTGGCGAGCCTCGCCGACAGCCTCGGCGGCGGCATCGGGCTCGACAACCGGCTCACCTTCGCGCTCTGCCGCGAGCTGCTCGACGATGTCGTGCTGGTGAGCGAGGCGGAGATCTACCGCGCGATGCAGAGGGTCTACTACGAGGAGCGGCTGGTCTGCGAGGGCGCCTGCGTCGTCGGCATCGCAGCGCTGGAGGCGGGCCGCGTGGCGCCCGCCCGCGGGCCGCTGGCCACGATCATCACCGGGCGCAATCTCGACATGCGCGTTCACGCCGACATCATGGCCGGGCGCGACGTGACGCTCGGCGATCTCGTGGTCGAGGGCGTGCCCTATGGCGGATGAGCCGCGCGTGATCGGCGAGGGCGAGCTCCGGCGCGCCGTCACCCTCGATCCCGGCGTGGTCGAGGCGATCGAGCGGGCCTTCGCGGCCCTTGCCGGGGGCGGCGTGGTGATGCCGCCGATCCTCTCGATGGAGCTGCCGGAGGTGCATGGCGAGGTGGACGTCAAGACCGCCTACATCCCGGGCTTCGACGGCTTCGCGGTGAAGATCAGCACAGGCTTCTTCGGGAACGCCCGCCTCGGGCTGCCGAGCCTCGGCGGGCTCATGGTGTTCTTCTCCGCCACCACGGGGCAAATGGGTGCGGCGCTTCTCGACAACGGCTATCTGACCGACATCCGCACGGCGGCGGCCGGGGCCGTGGCGGCGAAATGGCTGGCGCCGGAGCGCGTCGAGACCATGGGCGTGATCGGCACCGGGCTCCAGGCGCGGCTGCAGGCCGAGGCGGCGCGCCTCGTCCGGCCGCTCGCGCGGGTCCTCGTCTGGGGGCGCGACCCGGCCAAGGCCGAGGCCTGCGCGGCCGACATCGCGGCCCGCCTCGGCGTCGAGGCGCGTGCCGAAGCCGATCCCGCCCGCCTCGTGGCCGACAGCCAGCTGGTCGTGACCACGACGCCGGCGCGCGAGCCCGTGCTGTTGGCCGAGTGGCTGCATCCGGGCCTGCACGTCACCGCGATGGGCTCGGACGCCGCGGGCAAGAACGAGATCGACCCGAAGGCGCTCGCCGCCGCGGACCTCTATGTCTGTGACCGGGTCAGCCAGTGCGAGGCGCTCGGCGAGCTCCGCTCGGCCCTCGTCGCCGGAACCTGGAGCGGGACCACGCCCCCGGAGCTCGGCCAGATCGTCGCCGGCGCGGCGCCGGGCCGGCCGGGTCCCGACGCCGTCACGATCTGCGACCTCACGGGCACCGGCGCGCAGGACACCGCGATCGCCGATCTCGCGGTGGCCCGGCTCGGCGGCCCCTGAGCGCCGTCGCGGCGCCGGCCGTCAGCCGGAGAGGAGGCGCGACCGCGTGCCCGAGCCGTGGGCGTCCGGCGCCGGCAGGTCGGCGGCCGCCCCGCGCGCCTTGGCCGGGCGGGTGGCGCGCGCGGTGGCGGCCGGGTCCTCGAGGAGCCCCGCCACCCGCTCGAGGCCGGCCAGGATCATCGCCTGCTCCCAGGGCGGGATCTCGGCGAAGGCGCCGTCGAGCCGCTCGCGCAGGGGGTCCGGCGCGGCCTCGAGCGCGGCGCGGCCGGCGTCGGTGATCGACACCCAGTACATCCGCCGGTCGGTCACGCTCCGGCTGCGCTCGACGAAGCCGTGCTGGGCCAGCCGCTCGACCAGCGCGGTGACGCTCGCCGGCGCCAGGCCTGCGCGGCGGGCGATCATCTTGGGCGTGATCTCGCCGGCCTCGCTCACGACCTGCAGCACGATCAGCTGCGTGAAGCCGAGCCCGGTGGCGCGGGCGAGCGCGCGCAGGCTGGTCTCGGCCGCGCTGGCGATGCGGCGGATGGCGATCAGGGCGCTGGCGGCGCGGTCGTCCATGGTCGGGCACCTCTCGGGGTCTCGTCGCACTGTTTATGCGGCCCGGCCGGGCGCGCAAGCGGATTGTTCGCGTGACGAAGCTCTCCCGGAGGCAGATAGTTCAAGGACGAATGATTTTTGAGGCACGGGGCTGAGGGATTCCCGATTTTCCGTTTGACGCCAGCCATCTGGGCTCGCAGGCCGCGCGCAGGAGCAGGCCGGTCTTTCGCACTTGAAAATATCTGCGAACCGCGTATTTTGCTTTCCAAAACCAGAACAGGAGTGACGCCGCATGGAAATGGATCCCGACGCCGCCCAGCCGGATCCGGCGAGCCTGTGCCTGCGCGCACCGGCGCCGGAGGACGGTTCGAACGTCTGGCAGCTGATCCGCGACTGCGGGCCGCTCGACGAGAACTCGATGTATTGCAACCTGCTGCAGTGCGACCACTTCGCGGAGACCTGCGTGCTCGCGGAGTTCGGGTCGGACGCCGGGGAGGTCGTGGGCTGGATCTCGGCCTATGTCCTGCCCGCCGAGCCCGACACGCTCTTCGTCTGGCAGGTCGCGGTGGCCGAGCAGGCCCGCGGCATGGGCCTCGCCAAGCGCATGCTGGATCACCTGCTGGCGCGGCCGGTCTGCGAGGGTGTCGTCAAGCTGAAGACGACGATCACCAAGGACAACGAGGCGTCCTGGGCGCTGTTTCACAGCTTCGCCGCGAAGATGGACGCACCGGTCGATGTCGACCCCCATTTCGAGCGCCACACCCATTTCGAGGGCCGGCACGCCACCGAGTACATGGTGACGATCGGGGCCTTCGGGGCGCTCGACGGCGCCGCGGCCTGAGCCCGGCGCCCCCACCCGATCCGAACGAGACGAGGTTCCCATGACCACCGCTGACGCGGCCCCGCCGGCCGTCTTCGCGCGCCGCGAGTCGGAGGCGCGGAGCTACTGCCGCAGCTTCCCGACCGTGTTCCGCTCGGCCCGCAACGCGACCCTGACCGACGCGGCCGGGCGCGACTTCACCGACTTCCTGTCCGGCTGCTCGACGCTCAACTACGGCCACAACGACCCCGACATGAAGGCGGCGCTGATCGAGCACATCGCCGCCGACGGGATCGCGCACGGTCTCGACATGCACAGCGAGGCCAAGGCCGCCTTCCTCGAGACCTTCGAGCGCCTCGTGCTCGCGCCGCGCGGCATGGACCACAAGGTGATGATGACCGGGCCGACCGGCACCAACGCCGTCGAGGCGGCGATGAAGCTCGCCCGGAAGGTCACCGGCCGGCGCACGATCGTCGCCTTCACCAACGGCTTCCACGGCATGACGATGGGCGCGCTCTCCTGCACCGGCAACGCCTCGAAGCGCGCCGGCGCCGGCGGGGGCCCGCTCTGCGGCACCGCGCGGATGCCCTACGAGGGCGCGTTCGGCGCCGACGTGGACACGCTCGCGATCATCGAGACGATGCTCGACAACCCCTCCTCCGGCATCGACGCGCCGGCGGCCTTCCTGCTCGAGCCGGTGCAGGGCGAGGGGGGCCTCAACGCCGCCTCGCCCGAGTGGATGCGCGGCATCGCCCGGCTCGCGAAGAAGCACGGTGCGCTGCTGATCGTCGACGACATCCAGGCCGGCATCGGGCGCACCGGATCCTTCTTCAGCTTCGACGGGATGGGGATCGAGCCCGACCTGATCCCGCTCGCCAAGTCGCTCTCCGGCATGGGGCTGCCCTTCGCCGCGCTGCTGATCAAGGCCGAGCACGACATCTGGACGCCGGCCGAGCACAACGGCACCTTCCGCGGCAACACCCACGCCTTCGTCACCGCGCGCGTGGCGCTCGAGAAGTTCTGGTCGGACGACCGCTTCGCCCTCGAGGTGCGCGAGAAGGGGGCGGTGCTGGCCCGGCGGCTCGGCGCGATGGCCGAGCGCGTTCCCGGCGCGCGGGTCAAGGGCCGCGGCATGATGCGCGGCGTCGACGTCGGCTCGGGCGCGCTCGCCGAGGCGATCTGCGCGACCTGCTTCGAGCGCGGACTGATCATCGAGACGTCGGGCGCCGAGGACGAGGTGGTGAAGGTGCTCGCGCCGCTCACGATCCCGATGGAGCAGTTCGGCGCGGGCCTCGACATCCTCGAGGGCGCCGTCGCCGAGCACGCCGCCGCGCGCCTCGCGGCCGAATGAGGAGACGACCATGATCGTTCGCCACATCGACGACCTGCGAACCACCGAGCGCGCGGTCTCCGACGCGCGCTGGACCTCGGTGCGGATGCTGCTCGCCAAGGACGGGATGGGCTTCAGCTTCCACATCACCACCATCGAGGCGGGCTCGGAGCACACCTTCGAGTACAAGCACCATCTCGAGAGCGTCTATTGCATCCGGGGCAAGGGCACGATCGAGGATGTCGCCACGGGCGAGGTGCACGAGATCAAGCCCGGCGTGATCTACGCCCTCGACAAGCACGACCGTCACACGCTCCGCATCGAGGAGGAGGCGGAATTCGCCTGCTGCTTCAACCCGCCCGTGACCGGCGAAGAGGTGCACCGCGAGGACGGGTCCTATGCCAGTGCGGAGGAACCTGTCTGATTACATGCCGTTGAGTCTCCGAAACCAATAAAGCCAAGAGGAGATCTCTCATGTTCTCAGGACGCACCAATGACGGTTCCGACGAAGCGCGGGTCGAAGACCTGTATCCGACGCGCCTCGCCGAGGAACGCTGGCTCGAGCGCCGGGACGACGTGGTCTGGTCGCGGTGGCGGCCCGACGCGCCGCTGACCGCCGCCCAGGCCGATCACTTCGCCCGGCAGGGGTATGTCGTGCTGCGCGGGCTGTTCTCGGAGGACGAGATCCGGGCGCTGACCGAGGAGTCGCTCCTGATGCGCTCCGGCGGGCGCCCGCTCGACCGCGACACCGTCGTGACCGAGCCCGGGTCGGAGGCGGTCCGCACGATCTTCGAGCTGCCGGCGCAGAGCGCGCTCTTCGCCCGCCTCGCCGCCGACCGCAGGCTCGCGGGGATCGCGCGCTTCCTGCTCGGCGACGAGGTCTACGTCCACCAGTCGCGCCTCAACTACAAGCCGGGCTTCCGCGGCAAGGAGTTCTACTGGCATTCCGACTTCGAGACCTGGCACGCCGAGGACGGCATGCCGCGGATGCGCGCCGTCTCGGCCTCGCTGCTGCTGACCGACAACGACGCGCTCAACGGGCCGCTCATGCTGATCCCGGGCTCGCACCGGACCTTCGTGGCCTGCGCGGGCGAGACGCCGGAGAAGCACCACGAGGCCTCGCTCAAGAAGCAGGAATACGGCGTGCCGTCCGAGGCGAGCCTCGAGCGTCTCGCGAAGCGCGACGGCATCGACGCCGCGACCGGTCCGGCCGGCACGCTCGTCCTCTTCGACTGCAACACCCTCCACGGCTCCAACGGGAACATCACGCCGTTCCCGCGCTCGAACGCGTTCTTCGTGTTCAACGCCGTGTCCAATCACCTGACCGACCCCTATGCCGCGCCGAAGCCGCGGCCCGAGCATCTCGCCCGCCGCGGGACGCCCGAGCCGATCTCCGTCGCGTCGGGGCCGATCGCCTGACCCGGGAAACCCCATGACCCACCCATCCAGCGGGACGTCCGCCGGGGCCGACGGCGCCGGCGGGCCCGTCCGGCCCGCGCACACCGTCGAGAAGATCGGCGGCACCTCGATGAGCCGCGCCGACGAGCTGATGGACACGCTCCTCGTCGGCGGCCGCGAAGGGCCGGCGCTCTACGGGCGCGTGTTCGTCGTCTCGGCCTTCGGCGGCGTCACCAACCTCCTGCTCGAGGACAAGAAAACCGGCGAGCCGGGCGTCTTCGGGCTCTTCGCGGCCTCGGAGAGCGGCCTCGGCTGGGCCGAGGCGCTCGACCGCACGGCCGGGCGCATGGGCGCGATCCACGCGGGCCTCCTCGACCACCCGGCCGACCGTCGCGCGGCCGACGACTTCCTGCGCGAGCGGATCGAGGGCGCGCGCAGTTGCCTGATCGACCTGCAGCGGCTCTGCTCCTACGGACATTTCCGGCTCGACCAGCACATGACCACGGTGCGCGAGCTCATCTCCGGGCTCGGCGAGGCGCATTCCGCGCTCGTCGTCGTGCTGATGCTGCAGCGCCGCGGCGTCGACGCGCGCTTCGTCGACCTGACCGGCTGGCGCGACGAAAGCCAGCCGAGCCTCGAGCAGCGCATCGCGCGGGGGCTTGGCGATGTCGATCTCGCCAGCGAGCTGCCCATCGTCACCGGCTACGCCCAGTGCCGCGAGGGGCTGATGCGGCTCTACGACCGGGGCTACTCCGAGGTGACCTTCGCCCGGATCGCCGCGCAGACCGGGGCCGCCGAGGCGGTGATCCACAAGGAGTTCCACCTCTCGACCGGGGACCCGAAAATCGTCGGCGCCGACGCGGTGCAGAAGATCGGCCGCACCAATTTCGACGTCGCCGACCAGCTGTCCAATCTCGGCATGGAGGCGATCCACCCGCGCGCCGCGAAGATCCTGCGCCAGGCCGGCATCCCGCTGCGTGTCGCCCACGCCTTCGAGCCGGGCGACCCGGGCACGCTGATCGACGCCGAGCTCTCGGGCGAGGCGCGCGTCGAGATGGTGACGGGGCTCGATCTCCTCTCCCTCGAGGTGTTCGAGCAGGACATGGTGGGCGTGAAGGGCTACGACGCGACGATCCTCGAGGCGCTGACCCGGCACAAGGTGCGCATCGTCTCCAAGCAGTCCAACGCGAACACGATCACGCACTACATCGACGGCTCGCTCAAGGCGGCCCGGCGCGTCGAGGCCGAGATCGCGGGGATCTATCCCGCCGCGCGCGTGCGCATCCGGAAGGTGGCGCTGGTGAGCGCCGTCGGGCGGAACCTCGAGGGGATCCCCGTGGCGCGCCGCGGGCTCGAGGCGCTGGCCGGGGCGGGGATCGAGCCGGTCGCGATGTGCCAGAGCGGACGGCCCGTCGATGTCCAGTTCGTCGTCGGCACGGCCGAGCGCGACGCCGCGATCCGCGCCCTGCACGGCGCCCTGATCGGCCGACCGGGGGCCGGCCCCGACACGAGCGGCTCCGCGGCGCTCAGCTCGGTCGCCTGAGCCGCGCGGCCGACCCGCCTGCGTTGCCTCGCGAATTCACGACACACGGTCGCCGCGATCTTGAAGTCGCCCGACAGGTGGGGCGCCCGACTCGCCCGATCGCTCGCCGAATTGACGCGCCCGTCATCATTCCGATCGCTCTCTTGCGCATCACGGTTGATGAAGCGCCAACCTTTTGCCGCTATCCTGTGCGAACCGATCCGCCACGGGATCGGTGCGAGGGGGCGACGTGACCGAACACTTTTTCAAGCTTTATGCGGCCGGCGGGAACGTGTCGCAAAGTTCCCGGGACGATTTCTCGAATCTGGCGGGAATATCGGTGCTGGTACGGCCCACCGGCTCGCAGAACGTGGCGCGACTTCCGCTGGTTCTGCCGCCGGACAAGTACGATTACAACACGGCCAGCGAATTCGGCGCGGCGCTCTTTCAGGAATTCCGGCAGTGGCGGCTCAATGTCACCGTCGAATGCGGCCGGCCCGAGACCGGCGGACAGGCCGGGGACTCGCTGCAGATCGGCTTTCTTCAGACCGACGTGTCGGGTCTTGGCCTCGTCTACCGGATCGAGCCGCTCCGTTACGATCCGCGGGCGTCCAAGGGACACGCTCCGAGCACCGGCTACGAGAGCGTCGAGGACACCACCCCCCGATCCGAGCGCGACGCGTCGGAGCTGCGGGTCGGCTTCGTCGACAGCCGCGGGCGCGACTGCGACACGCAGCCGATGCCGACGGAGGGCGACGACACCCTGTTCGGATCGCCACAGGACGACGAGATCGCCGCGCTCGGCGGCGACGACGCCGTGTCCGGGGACGCGGGCGCCGACAGCCTGCTCGGCGGGCCCGGCGACGACAGCTTGCTGGGCGAGGCCGGGCCAGACACGCTGGCCGGCGGTTCGGGCGATGACAGCCTCGCCGGCGGCGCCGAGGACGACAGCCTCTCCGGCGGGCCGGGCGACGACACGCTCGAGGGCGGCTCGGGCGCCGACCGTCTGGCGGGCGAGGCGGGCGACGATCTCCTTCTCGGCGGGGCGGGGGACGACGTCTTCCTGTTCGTCGGCGCCTTCGGGCGCGACCGGCTGAGCGACGCGGAGGGCACGTCGGAGATCGTGCTCGACGCCGGTGTCGTGCCGAGCTTCGCCGCGAGCGGCACGGCCGACCTCGTCGTGCGGGCCGGGCCCGAGGCCGAACTGCGCGTCGAGGGCTATTTCGACGCGCCCGAGCAATACGTGTTTCGCGCGGGCGACGCCGCGCTCGCGGTCAACCTCGCCCCGGCGGCGATCCGGCTCGAGGGCGGGACGGTGGCCGAGGACGCCGCGCCGGGCGCCACGGTGGGCCAGCTCGCCGCCGACGACCTCGACGGCGATGCGCTGAGCTTCCGGATCGCGGGCGATCCGTCCGGTCTCTTCGCGATGGAGGAAGGCGGCCGCCTGGTGCTCGCGGCCCCTGTCGATTTCGAGACCGCCGCGTCGCACGAGCTGCTGATCACGGCCGAAGACGCCCGTGGCGCGGTCTCCGGCGCGACCGTTGTCGTGACCGTGACCGATGTCGACGAGGCGCCCTCCGCGCCCGCGGCCACGCTCGATCCGGTCTCGGAGGCCGCGCCGGTCGGCACCCTGCTCGGGCGCGTCGCGGCGACGGACCCGGAGGGCGGGCCGGTCACCTATGCGCTCGCCGAGGGGACGGACGCGCCCGTCGAGCTCGACGCCACGACCGGCGAGATCCGGCTGGCCGCGCCGCTCGACTTCGAGGCGCAGCCCGAGATCGCCATCGGGCTCGTGGCGCGCGACGCGCAGGGCCTCGCCTCGGAGGCGACGGCGACGCTCCGCGTGCTCGACGAGACCGCCGTGGTGCTGAGCTCGGCGAGCGTCCCCGAGGACGCGCCGCTCGGCAGCGTCGTGGGCGCGCTCGGCTCCGCGCTTCCCGGGCCGGTCTTCACGCTCGTCGACGATGCCGGCGGGCTCTTCGCGCTCGACGGGGTGTTCCTCACGGTGGCCGCGCCGCTCGACTACGAGACCGCGACCCGCCACCGCGTCGAGATCCGGGTCGACGGCGCCGGCGGCGAGCGGGCGAGCGATGCGCTGACGATCGCGGTGACGGATGTGGCGGTCGAGAACCGTCCGCCAGACCCGCCCGAGCTGCTCGGCCGGACGGTGCCGGAGAACGCGGCCGTCGGAACGCGGATCGCGGAGGTGGTCGCGACCGACCCCGACGGCGACGACGCGGGCCTCGTCCTTCTCGAGGATGCCGGCGGCGCGGTGGCGCTCGAGGGGCGCAACCTCGTGGTCGCCGGGCCGATCGACTTCGAGGCCGCGCCCACGCTCCGCGTCGTGCTCGCCGCGTCCGACGGGGAGCTGACGACCAGCGCCACGGCCGAGATCGCGGTCGAGGACCGGCCCGAGGTGCCGCCGGCCGATCTCGCCCTCGAGGCCGCGCCGGTCAGCGAGCTCTCTCCGGTCGGCGCCGAGATCGGGCGGCTGAGCGCGACGGACGCCGACGGCGAGCCGGTGCTCTTCCGCCTCGCCGACGACGCCGACGGGCGCTTCGGCCTCGAGGACGACCGGCTGATCCTGCTCCGCCCGCTCGATTTCGAGGCGGCCGCCGAGCACGCCCTCACCGTGGTCGCCGAGGACCCCGCCGGCCGCGCGACGACGGGCGAGTTCGCGATCCGGGTGCTCGACGAGCCCGAGATGCCGGCCGGCCCTCTCCTCGGCACCGCCGGCGACGACACGCTGGAGCGCGCCGTCGCGCCGGGCCCGCAGCCCGGCGGCCCGCAGGCGAGCCGCCTCGTGATCGACGGTCTCGCCGGGACCGACCGGGTGGTCTACCCGCTCGCGCGCGCCGAGATCGCCGAGACGGTGAGCGGCCCGGGCGAGGTGAGCGTCGCCCTCGCGACCGGCGAGACCGACCTGTTGCGGAGCGTCGAGGAGATCCGCCTCGACGACGGCGGCTATCTCTACGGGTTGAGCGAGGAGGTCGGGATCACCTACCGCGTCTACGCGGCCGCCCTCGGGCGCACGCCGGACGGTCCGGGCCTCGCCTTCTGGGACGGCCGGCTCGCCAGCGGCGCGATCACGATTCGCGAGCTCGCGTCGAGCTTCGTGACCAGCCGCGAGTTCGACGCGAAGTTCGGCGGCCCCGACGCCGCGGTCGAGACCTATGTCGACGCCCTGTTCGCCAACGTGCTCGGCCGGATCGGCGACGACGCGGGGCGCGCGTTCTGGATCGGCGCCATCGAGACCGGCGAGCTCGACCGCACGGACATGCTGCTGGCCTTCGCCAACGCGCCGGAAAACGTGGCGGCCAACGCCGACAACTACGACGAGGGCGTCTGGGTGCTCTGACCCGGCCCTGAGGGCAGCCGCGGCCCCCTATTTGTACTCGATCAGCCCGCGCCGCCGGTCGACGAGCCGGCCGAGCGCGTAGCCGATCGCGCCCTGCGCCTCCGGAAACTTGCCGAGCGTGGTGAAGAGCGCGGCCTCCCACGCGGCGCGCCGCCCGAGCCCCTCGCGCGCCGCGAGGCGGACCGTCTGGGCCGGATAGGCGAGCGCGAGCAGGAGAGCGGGCGGCCCGAGAACCGCGACGCCGGCGAGGATCGCGGCGGGCAGCGCCGCGCCCCAGGCGATGGCCCGCCGGGTCTCGACCACGAAATGCCGCTCGGGCGCCCGCCCGTGGAGCGCCGCCCCCTCGGCGAAGGCGTGGCCCGCCCGCATCGTGCGCCGCCACCATTGCGAGAAGCGGGTCATCGCCGCATCGTGCCGCGTCATCGGCGCGTCGAGGCGCCAGATCTCCCAGCCGGCGGCGCGCAGGCGCACGCACAGCTCCGGCTCCTCCCCCGCGATGAGGTCCTCGCGATAGCCGCCGACCGCGTCGAGCGCCGCCATCCGCATGAGCGCGTCGCCGCCGCAGGCGCGCGTCCGGCCGGCGGGGCGGGCCCATTCCCGGTCGCACAGGCGGTTGTAGACCGACGCCTCGGGGAAGCGCTCGCGCCGCCGTCCGCAGACCACCGCCACGCCGGGGCGCGCCGCGAGAAAGCCGTGCGCCGTCGCGATCCAGCCCGGCTCGACCGTGCAGTCCCCGTCGACGAACTGGACGTAGGCGGGGGCGCGCCCGCCGCGGAGCCGCGCGAGGCCGGCGTTGCGCGCGCGCGCCGCGGTGAAGGGGACGGAGAGGTCGAGCTCAACGACCTCGGCGCCGGCGGCGCGCGCGGCCTCGACGCTGCCGTCGGTCGAGCCCGAATCGACATAGACCACGCGCCCGACCGCGCCCCGGAGCGAGGCAAGGCAGGCGACGAGCCGCTCCCCCTCGTTGCGCCCGATCGCCACCGCCGCCACCTCCGCGGCCGCCGCCCCGGACATCGCCGTTCAGGCGGCGGGCGCCGCCGCGCGCGGCGCGCCGGCGGAGAGCGGCGGCAGAAGATCGGCGGCCTCCGGGAACAGCGCGACGAGCGCGGCGCGGTCCTCGGCAAAGACCCCCGCGAGCCGTTCCACGAGCGGGCGCGGCAGCGTCGGCCGTTCGCGGATCTGGAGCCGACGGCGCACCGCGTTGCGCACGGCTTTCGGCACAAACGCACGCCGGAGCCCCGCGGCGACCGGATTGTCGAGCAGCAGCCCCCGCAGCGGGATCCGGCGCAGGCGCTCGGCCGAGGCGTTCCGGCGCGCGCGCTCGGTGCGCCAGGCGACCGGGCCGGCATGGCCGACAAAGCGCGCGACCGCCGCCAGCGTGCCCTCGGGATCGGCGGTCATGCGCTCGAGGCTCGCCAGATGCACGCGCTCGCGGCCGAAGCGCTCGACCCACGGGCCGATCTGCATCGCATAGCGGCCGTAGTCGACGAGCTCCGGGTGGCGGTCGACGGCGGTTTCGATGTCGACCGTGATCACCCCCATGCTGCGCTCGTGGAGATAGTGCGAGACGAGGCGCTCGACGGGATCGCGGACGAGGTAGACGAGCCGCGCGTCGGGCAGGGCGGCGGCGAAGCGGTCGAGCGCGGCCGGGTGGGTCGGCAGCTTGGTGTAATGCGTGCTCGCCTCGCCGAGCAGCGCCCCGTCGGGCGCCGCCGCGAAGAGCCCCTCGTACCAGTCGAGGCCGCGCGCGTAGACGTCGTCGTCGCTGAAGAAGTTGGGTTCCTTCGGCTCGCACATGAAGATGCCGGGCTGGGCGGCCAGCTGTGCCTGCAGCGTGCTGGTGCCGCACTTCATGGCGCCGACGATCGCGAAATGGGGTCGCGGCATGCTCAGTCCTCCGGCGCGCGGCGATCGCCCAGCGGGTCGGCGAAGTTGATCCAGATGTCGCGCGGCTCGTGGGCCACGCGGGGCGTCACCGGGCGACCCGCCAGAAGGCGCAGATGCGCCACCACCCGGCCGAGGTGCCAGGCGAGATTGGCGGCCAGCGGTCCGAGGCGCCCGTGGGTCCGCCGGAAGAAGCGCGTGCGCGAGGCGTACCAGTAGGCCGGCAGGCGCTTGCGCGCCTTCTGGAGGCCCTTCACCGGCGCGCTCCCGCCGCGGAAATGCACCACGCGCGCCTCCGGCACGTAGCGGATGGTCCAGCCCGCGCGGCGGGCGCGCCGGCAATAGTCCATGTCCTCGGAATAGAGGAAGTAGCCCTCGTCCATCGGCCCGAGCGTTCGCGTCATCTCGCGGCGAAGCAACACGCAGGCGAAGCTTACCCAGCCGATCTCGTCCGGCTCGGGGTCGAGACCGAGGGCCACCTCGTGGCGGGCGAGCAGGCGCGTGACCGGGCCGCTGCCGGCGCCGCGGATGAGCTCGCTCCAGGGCGTCGGCAGCCGGAAGCAGCTCACCTGGGGCGTGCCGTCCTCGTTTTCCAGGCGGGGGGCGAGGAGGCCCGCGCGGGGGTCGGCCTCGGCGGCCGCGAGCAGGCAGCGAAGCGCCCCCGGCCGCAGGACCGCGTCGCTGTTGAGGAGGAGATGGTAGGCCGCCTCCGCCGCCGCGATCCCCTGGTTGTGCCCGCCGGAGAAGCCGCTGTTGGTCGCCGAGCGCACGAGCGCGACGCGCTCCTGCTCGTCGCGCGGGAGCGTGGCGATCCAGTCCGCGATCTCGTCGGCCGAGCCGTCGCCCGAGCGGTTGTCGACCACGCACACGCGCAGGTCGAGGCCGTCGCGGGTGTCGAGCACGGAGCGGACGCAGCGGATCGTCATCGCGCCGGTCCGGAAGTTGATCACCGACACGGCCACCGCGGCGCGTCGCCCGGTCGCGCGCCCGTCGAGCGTCTGGCCGCGGTCGGCGCTCTCCAAAGCGACCCCCCTCGTTGTCGAGACCGTGGCGCCCTGGGCATGGCGCCGTGGCGTGCCATGCTATACTCGCGCGGGCCGGGCCTTGTGAAGCGCAGAGCCGCCGCCGGTGACCGGGCCGAGCCGAAGGAACACGCCGCGATGCCGAACACCCTCGCCTATCTGAGCCTCGTCGGCTGGCCGCTGATCGCCTTTGCGATGTTCCGCGTGATGCCCTTCGAGCGCGCGCTGATCTGGTCGATCCTCGGCGCCTATCTCCTGCTCCCGCCCGGCATCGGCTTCGACGCGCCGCTGGTGCCGCCCCTGACGAAAACCTCGATCCCCAACCTCGCGGCGCTCCTCATCTGTCTCTTCGTGATGCAGAAGCCCGTGTCGCCGTTCCCGCGGTCGCCGATCGGGCGGGTCCTCGTGATCTGCTTCGTGGTGAGCCCCGTCGCCACCGTCCTGACCAACGCCGACCCGATCCGGTTCGCTCATGGCGGCATCCCGGGCCTCAGCCTTTACGATTCCCTCTCGGCCGTGATCAACCAGGGGCTCTTCGTCCTCGCCTTCTTTCTCGGGCGACAGTTTCTCGGCACCCCGGAGGCGCAGCGCGAGCTGATCCGGGCGCTCTTCGTCGCCGGGCTGATCTACTCTGTCCCGATGCTTCTCGAGGTGCGGCTGAGCCCGCAGTTCAATGCATGGGTCTACGGTTATTTTCCACATGATTGGAATCAGCAGAAGCGTTTCGGCGGGTTCCGCCCGGTTGTCTTCCTCGCGCATGGCCTCTGGGTCGCCTTCTTCGCCCTGACCACCCTCGTGGCGGCGGCAGCCCTCTGGCGCCGGGCCGAGGCCGCCTCGCGATCGGCCATGCTCGCCGGGGTCGGCTATCTCGCGCTGGTGCTTTTCCTGTGCAAGAGCGTGGCGTCGATGGTCTACGCTGTCTTGTTGTTGCCATTGGTCATGTTCTTCAATCAGCGCATGCAGTTGCGGATTGCGGCCGCACTCGGAGTGATCGCCGTTCTCTATCCGCTGTTGCGCGGAGCGGACCTTGTGCCGACGGAGTTCCTGGTCAGCGCCGCCGCCGAAAACATCGACGGTTCACGCGCCGGTTCCCTCCAGTTCCGCTTCGACAACGAGGATGTGCTGCTTTCCCATGCCAACGAGAAGCCGCTGTTCGGTTGGGGTGGGTGGGGCCGAAACCGTGTCTACGATCCGGAGACCGGGCAGGACATCACGACGACGGATGGTCGCTGGGTGATCGTGATCGGACAGTATGGGTGGCTCGGCTATATGGCGGAGTTCGGCCTACTCGCACTGCCGCTCGTTCTACTCTGGCGTCACGCACGCACGCGAGGGCTCGACGAGGTTGCCCCGTATCTGGGGCCGCTCGCGCTCATCCTCGCCATCAATATGGTCGATCTGCTGCCGAAC
>CAZWDE010000014.1:0-21464 GCA_964632555.1 uncultured Limibaculum sp. | reverse complement strand
GCGCCGGTCGGTCCCCGCTCGGATCGTTCACTGGCGCCTCCCCGGGGCCGCGGCCGGCCGCGCCGCCCGGCCCATGCTCTAGCGCCTCGCGGGAGGCCGGCGCAAACCCGGCGTCGGGCGCCGCCGGCTCAGCGGTACTCCAGCCGGGCCATGACCTCGGGAGCCGCCGCCTGCCGGATGAACAGCCGGTCGGCCTCCGAGAGCGCGGTCTCGGCTCGCGGCGGCGGCGCGCCCGGCCGGGTGCGCTCCCCGTCGGAGGTCGGCTGGATCGCGCCGGCCGGCAGACGGATCGGCGAGGCGGCGCGCTGCGCGAGCGCGAACCGGCCGGCCACGCGCTCGAGCGTGCCGGCGGGCGCGTCGCCGAGGTCCTCGAGCTTCACGAAGATCCGCTGCTCCTCGACCTGCGGCCAGTGCATCCACGCGTGGTGCAGGGCGTTCCAGTAATCGGTGGGCGACGCGAACCGGTAGAACGGCGATCGCGCGCCGCGCGACGGATCGTTGACGATCAGCGGGGAGCGGACGAACTCGCCGATCGAGGCGTCCCCGATCAGCGTGGGGCGCCGCTGGCACCAGAAATTGTAGAGCGAGAGGTTCAGATCCACGGGGTTCCGGGTCATGACGACGATCGGCACGCGCCGCGGGATCGGCGAGCGCCGGCGCGTCGGCGGCAGCCCGTGCTTCCAGAACCACCGTGAGAAGACGACATCCACCGAGTAGTGCGTCTCGAGCAGGTGCTTCATCAGGTTGGTGCCCGAGCGGAAGGCGCCGACGACGAGGACGGTCCTGCGGAAGACCGACGGCAGCCGGGGCAGTCTCGGCATCATGGCGCTCCGATGGCCCGCGGCGATCGGCCGGCGGCGGACCGCCCGACGGCGGCGCAGAGGCCAACGCGCATGTGTCCCCGTCCCGATGCTTGGGCGGGCCCTCCGACCGCGCCCGTCTTGCCCCCCGCTTCTGACGGCCATCCGGGCTCGCCGTCAACCGGCCGCCGGCGCGCGGCGCCCGCCGCCCATGGCCGCTCAGGGGCCGGCTCCGGGAGGTGCGCGCCCGGATCGGCCGGCGATCCGGCGCCACAGCGGCGGCGGCCGGTAGCCGGGGTCGAGCGCGCGGCGCACGAAATGCGAGACATAGGTCCCGCTCGCGGCGATCTCCTCGACGCCCATGTCGCGCAGCGCCGGATAGCGCCGCTCCAGGGCCTTGTTCGAGAGCATCACCACCGAGACCTCGTCGAGCAGCCGCCCCGGCGCGCGCCAGCGCGAGCCGAAGCGGCGCACCTGGCGCCACGGGACCGGACAGATCAGGTGGAACGGGAGCGTGCGCACCCGGTCGCGGCGCGCGAGGCAGATCGGATCGAGCAGCTCGGTGCCGATCTCCTCCCAGCCGAAGCGCGTGCGGTCGAGCCGCCCCGCCTGCGCCGCCGCCCAGTCGCGCATCACCGGGCTGCCCGCCGGCGCAGCGAAGCAGTTGACCCGGACCCGCGGGCGCGGCGGGTCGAGGCGCCCGCGATCGGTGAAGCCCACGAACTCGGCGCCGTCGAGCCGGTCGAAGATCCAGCCGAGATCGCGGAGCACGATGGCGTCGGCGTCGAGCCACATCCCGCCGTGACGGGCGACGAGGCGGGTGCGGATCATGTCGGCCTTGTGCGCCAGTTCGCCGATGCGATGGATCCGCGGGTCGAGGTCGGGCAGATAGTCCGCGAGGCTCTCGGGCGTCACCTGGATGACCGGCACGCCCGCGTTCCGCCGGGCGATGGCGTGCAGCGGATCGACGAAGGCGGGCTTGCGGCCGCGCGTCTCCCAGTACTGCCAAACGACCCGCTCGCCCGCCATCCCGGCCCCCCGCTCGGCGCGGCCGGCCGACCGCGGCCGCCCGCGCCCGATCCTACACCGGGGAGGCGGCCCGGTGCACCCGACCTCACCAGTGCGGATAGAGCGCGCCGTGCCGGCCCGCGAGCCAGACGCTCGCCTGCCGGCGCTTGAGCGGCGTGTCGAGCCGCGGCGCGACGAACAGCCCGTAGAGCCGGAAGCGGCCCGAGGCCCAGAACGGGTCCGGCGACGAGCCGATGCGGAAGGCGTCGCTCTGCTCGGTGCCGCCGGCCGCCGTGAACGTGGCCTCCTCGGTCAGGCGATCGACGAGCATCGACGACGCCCCCGCGCCGGCGGCCGTGTTGAAGATCACGCGCTTGTCCCGGCCGTCGCCGATCAAGAAGTCCACCGGCCAGTTGTTGCGGACGCCGGTCGAGCCCGGCCACTTCACGCCGAACCGGTTGGCGACGGGCTGGCCGAACACGTTGACATTCTGCGTCAGCATGAAGGTCGTGCCGGTCGTGCCGCCGACCTGAGCCTGCGTGAACACCATCCGGCGCGTCGCCGTCGGGTCGAGCTGGCGGAGCGCGAGACCCACGGCGAACTCCGGGCTGTCGGGGATCGCGGGGCCGCCGCTGAAGACCAGTTCCTTGTCCGTGTCGGCGAATTCGAGGAACCAGAGCGGCCGGTCGCCGAAGGCCGCGCCCGCGCGCACATTGGCGTCGTCGCCGTTGGCGATCCGGCGCAGGATCGGCCGCTCCGCGAGCGATGGCGCGGTCAGGTAGCCGCCGAGCGCGCCGCGGTTGACGATGGTGCCCACGGGCTGATCGACCGCCGCCGGCATCGACGCCCCCGCCCCGGTGGTCTCCTGGAACATCCCCGCGAGATCCGACGGGTCGACCACGAGCAGCGCGCCGAGCGTCGCCGGCGCATCGACCGGGATGTGCCAGGCGTCCATGCCCATGACCGGCACGCCGAGGCCGCCCTCCTGCGACGAGCTCTCGTAGAGCCAGCCCTTGTAGAGCTGGTCGGCGAAAACGGCGGAGTTGTAGCCGAGCCCCGCCCCGGGCGCGAAGGCGACCATGGTGCCCTCGGACCAGGCGCCGCTGTCCTTGGTCAGCGCGACCGCGCCGGCCGATCCGTCGGCGATCGCCGCGGCGAAGCCCGACCGCGTCACGTCGCCCGGCAGGCCCGCGGTGCCGGCCGGGTCGTGGACCTCGAAGCCCTGCACCGGGTTGACGCCCGCCGGCGGCGTCTCGCCCGCGAAGCTCCACCCGGTCCGGAGCGCGCCGCCGTTCGGCCGCGAGAAGGTCGCCGTGAGCACGTCGCGCCCGGCATTGGCCGAGATGCCGGTGAAGCGCGGGTTCGCGGTCGTGTCCACGCCGCAGGCCCGGAGCCCGGAGGCGAGCAGGCGCCGCGCCGAGCGTCGCTTGCCCTGCGAGGTCTCGAAATGCCCGCCGAGGCGCTCGGTGTCGCGGATGTCCTGCCCCTCGGCGTAGCCTTTCGCGGCGGCGTAGGCGCGGATCTTCTGGGGGTAGAAGTCCATCTCGCGCACCGGGTTCTCGGCGATCCGCTCCCAGAAGCCGTCGTGGTCGCGGGGCGGCTCGGTGGCGCTGCCGCCGCCCGTGCGCTGCATGAGGGCGACGCCGGTATTGGCGCCGTGCGCGAACTCGCTCGAGAGCAGCCAGTGGTCCTTGGTCCAGCCTGCGGTGACGCTGTCCTGCCCGTCGAGCAGCGCGTCGAGAACGCCCGCCGTGTCGATGCCGGCCGGCGAGCTGCCGACGCCGCCCATCTGCAGCGCCCACTGGATCACGAAGGCCGAGACCGCGTTGCCCGCGACCGCGAACTGGTCGCCCGGGCTGTCGGACCAGAGCCGGCGGTCGGTCCCGTCGTTCTGCAGTTCGGCGACCGAGGAGCCCTCCTGCGTCATGTCGAAGATCATGACGGGCGTGTCGCCATAGCGGCGCACCTCCTCCGCGGCCGCGATCAGCCCCTCGCTGCGGGGCCGGTCGAGGGTGACGACGTCCATCACCACCGAGCCCGAGCCGGCGGCCAGACCGCTCGCGGTGTTCCGGCTGCGGAACGGCATGCAGAACGAGAGATTTCCGATCGGGCCGCCGGTCACGGCGGCGGGATCGCCCGCGCTGCCCTTCCAGACCGACTCGGCGTTGGACTGGCCGACGGGCGCGATCACCCAGCCGACGCCGCAATCGGCGCGCGATCGCTGCACGAGCGCGGGCATGGCGGCCGGGCGCGCCTCGATATGGCCCCAGCCGCCCGCGAAGAGATCGAGCTCGATCGCGCCCGACCACGCGCCGCCGCCGCCGAGCTCGACCGCGGGCAGCGCCGTCCAGTCCGTGTGGACCGTGCCGTCGGCATAGATCGCCCGGATCTCGACGCCGCCCGTCAGCCCCGCCGAGATGCCGCCGACCGCCACCGGGGCGCGGGTCTGGCCCGGCCGCGCGCCCCAGACCTGTCCGTCGCGGATCGGGGCGAGGCCGAAGCGCGCGTCGCCGCTGCGGCTCGCGGCGAGATCGGAGCCGGCGCGCAGGCCCGGTCCGCCGCCCTCGACGGTCCACTCGGGGTGGGCGTCGCCGGTGGCCCAGATCGGCGCGGCGAAGGCCGGAAGGCCGGGCTCGTCGAGCTCGCGCGCGAGGATCCAGGCCGCGCCGTCGGGCAGCGCCTCCCGCGGCGGCCGGCCGGCCGAGATCTCGGCGAGCGCCGCGTCGCCCACCGGGGCGGCGTGGTAGCCCACGAAGCCGATCGCGCCGTCGAAGCCGACACGCGTGGCCTCGGCGCGGGGCTCGGCCGTCGCCGCGCCGCCCGAGCCCGTGCAGCCGACGAGCAGCCGGTCGCCGGCGAGGCGGAGGCCGGCGAAGCTCGCGCTGCCCGCCTCGAGGCTCGCCGTGCCGATCCGCACCCCGTCGGCCCAGGCGGCGAGCTCCACCGACGCGCCGTCCGAGCGCACCGCGACGAGGAGCCGCGGCGGCCGCCCCGGCAGGGTCAGCGTCATCGCCACGCCGTCCGTGCCGTTGCTCGCGGCGAAGCGCAGCGCGCGCGCGACGCTGCGCTCGCGGTCGGCGACGGCGGCGAGGTGCAGCCCGCCGGCCAGCGGCATGTCGCGATGGTCGTTGCCGAGGATGTGGAAGCGGGCGCTTCCCGTCTGGTTCCAGCGGTCCCACGGGATCTCGACGAGGGCGATCAGCGCGCCGGGGGCGCCGAGCAGCGTGTCCTCCAGCCCCTCGGCGCGCAGATAGCTGTAGCGGCCCGACGCGTCGCTGCCGACGGCGTTGGTCTGCGGGAAGCGGACGCTGCCGCCGGTCGGGTGCTCGTCGGCGGCCAGCATGGACTGGGCCGCGATGACGCCGAGCGTGAATACCATTTCCGTTCACCTCCTGGATCGGTCGGAGCGCATTCTGGACCATCGGTCTCGATCGGTGGGACCGATCCGCGTGGACCCGGCCCCGCGACGCGGCCGGGCCGGGTGGGGGCCGCCGGTGCCCGGGGCCGCGATCGATCGGCCAAGGTTCTCGGCAATTCGACTTAAGTTCCGGTAAATCCCGACGCGATCAGTCCGGCCGGAGCGGCGGAAAGCGGTGGAATGGGCCGTCCGAATGCGCCGAAAGCCAGTCGAGATCGGCGCGATAGGCCTCCCGGAGCGGCCGCGCGACCTCGGCGGGCCACGGGCGGTAGGGGCGCGCCCCGTCCTCGGCGAGCGCCCCGGCGAAGAGCGCGTCCACGCGCGCCACCCAGTCGGCCCGGGGCATCCTCGGGTCGAGGCGCTCGGCCGCCGCCACCGCCGCGGCGGGCGGGGTCCGGGTGCGGTCGGGCGGCGGGGCGTCGGCCAGCCCGCTCGGCTCGACGCCCGTGAGCCGCCGGTAGACCGCCCGCCAGTCGGCCGCATAGGTCGCGTGCTCCCACACCGTGAGCTCGGCCCGGGGCGCCGCGCGGCGCACCCGCTCGACGATCCGGCGCCAGCGCGGCGGGCGCCGCAGCAGCGCCGGCAGCAGATCGCCCGGCCGGCGCCGCGGCGGGCGGTGCCGCAGGGCCTCGGCATAGGCCGACGGGATCTGGCGGTCGAACGGGCGGATCGCGAGATGGAGCCGGAGCGGCGCGCCCGCGGTCGCCGCCGAGAGCACGCGCAGCCGCCACCAGAGATTGCCGTAGGGCCGGGCGGACACCGCGTCGCCGATATGCCCGAGCCATTCCTCGTCGGACAGCACCACTCTACCCGGCCCGCGGCGGAGGCCGGCGACGGCCTCGGCCAGGGTTCCGCCGAGCGAGCCCCGCGCGAGGCCGAGCCGCACGCAGCGGGCCGGGCCGGCCGGGCGCACCAGCGGGGTCGGGAGCGCGTCGACGCCGGCCTCCGCCAGCCGGTCGCGCGACCGCGCGAGCTGGTCCTGCAGATGGGTGGTCGCGGTCTTGTGCGCGCCGATGTGGATCCGCCACTCCCGCAAGGCCTCCGGCATCGGCGTATCGGCTTGCCCCTCGTCGAGAGCATCGCGGCGCGGATCAAGGTGTACCGCGCGCCGCGCGAAACGCAAGCGGGCCGGCGGGCCGAGATCCTCGTCGCGAGGCTCCAGACCACGCGTCCGCCCGCGGCGGTTGCACGAGCGGTCGCCGCGCGGATGGTGCCGACGCTGGCGGGGCCCGGCCGGCCGGGGACCCCGGCGGGCCGCTCAGGCGGCGTCCGACGACCCGAGCGCGCCGAAGCTCGTCAGCCAGTCGAAATCGACATTGGTCCAGCGCGCCCGGTATCCGGTCTCCGCGCGCACCGCCGCGAGATCCGCGAAGCGGAGGCGGCTGCGGTCGCGCTCGATCACGCCCTCCTCCTCCAGACCGCGCAGCAGCACGTTGACGTGCACCTGAGACAGGCCGACCGCGGCGGCGATGTGGCTCTGGGTGATCGGCAGCTCCAGCCAGTCGCGCAGGCCAAGGACCGACTGCCGCTCGGCGAGATCGACGAGGAAATAGAGCAACCGGCCGCGCCCGTCGCTCTTCAGCGCCTGGGCGTGGCGGTCGGCCACCGCGGTCTGCTGCACGACGCTCATGGTGAGCATCAGGCTCGCGAGGCGCGGCACCCGGATCAGCAGCCGGTCGAGCCCGGACCGCGGCAGGCGGCGCGCCCGCCCGCCGGTGAGCGCGACCAGATCGCTCGACGCGTCGGTCCAGGCCAGCTCGCTGAGGCCCACGATGTCGCCCGGCAGGTAGACCGCGCGGTAGAACGCGCTGCCGTCCTGCAGCTGGTCGCGCGAGGCGAGCCAGCCCTCGTCGAGAAAGAAGATCTCGTCGGTCGGCGTGCCCTCGCGGAACAGATGGCGCTCCCGGTCGAAGGCGAAGGGCGTGCCGAGCTCGGACTCGAGCCCCTTCAGGAATTCGGCGTCGATGCCATAGGCGGCCAGGCGATCGAGGAAGCTCGTCGTCATCCGCGGGTCCTCCGCTCGCAGGGGACAGATCTTGTGTCGGTGCACAACAGTGAGGCGATCCGACGACGCGTCAATGCGCGGCGAAGAGCGCGGCGCGGTCCTCGGGCGTGCGGGCCGCCCGGCCGATCCGCACCGCGACGCGGGCGCCGCGCTGGGCGAGAAGCTCGCGGGGCAAGAGCGCCGTGCGCGCGGCGCGGCTGAGCGGCGTCGTGAGCCGCCAGAGCCGGCTCGGCCGCGCCGCGACGTGAAGCGCCAGCACGGCCGCGTCCGCCCGCTCGGCGAGACGGGCGAGGCCCGGATGCCACGGCGCCTCGGCGACGCGGAGCGAGGGCGGCCGGGCGTGCGCCACCGTGCCGGCCGGGAAGGCCAGCAGGCAGCCGCCGCCCGCCAGATGGCGGAGCGCGGCGCGCAGGCCACCGCGGTTGCCCGCGCCGCCCGGCCCGACGCCGATCTGGCGCGCCGCGAGCTCGGGCACCACCGCGACGAGCCGGTTGCCGAGGTTGCGCCGGTCGCGCCGGCGGCGGTCGATCAGGCTGGCCGCGATCAACGCCTCGAGCGCGCCGGTCGGGTGGTTGCACACGACGAGAAGCGGCCCGACGGGCGGGATCGCGCCGACCTGCCCCGCCGCGATCTCCCAGCGGATGCCGAGCGCGGCGAGCAGCGCCTCCTCGAACCGTGGCTCCGGGCGGCGCAGCGCCGCCTCGCGCAGGGCGAGCAGCGCCTCGAGCCCGGCCCAGCGGGCGATCCGCGCGGGGCCGATCCGGCGGGCCAGCCAGCCGGCCGCGGCGATCTCGGCCTCGATCCGGGCGCGCAGCCCGTCGCCCGGGGGCGCGAGGCGGCGCGGATCATCCATCGACGGGCGCGAGGCGGACGGCGTGGCTCGAGGGCTCGCGGTAGAGCGGATAGGCGCCGCCGACGATGCGGTCGGCGAGCGCGGTGTCGAACCAGAGCGGCCCGCCGAGCGCCGCCTCCGCCACGGCCGTCAGCCGGATGCGCGCCCGTCCGGCGCCGGGCTCGCGGCCGACCAGCGGGTGCCCGCGCTCCATGAGCCGCGCCGCGCCGCGCGCGCCGATCCGGTGGTAGGACATCGTCTCGCCCTCGAGCCCCGGCGCAACCGCCTTGACGACCCGCGGGCCGTCCGCCCCCGCCGGCGAGGCGTCGAAATACCAGACCGGGATGCCCTCCGCCGCGAGCCGCCCGGCGACGTCGGCCAGCCGGTCGGCCGGCGCGCGCACGGCCGCGTCCGCCGCGCTCGGCAGGGCGGAGAGCGGCACCGTCTCGCGCCGCGCGAAGACCGTGTCGGCGAGCTCGGCCGCCAGCCCCCCGGCGTCCATGCCCGTCCAGCGGCGCATCTCGGCGAGCGCGCGCGGCTCCTCCGCGGCGGGGTCGAAATGCCGGCGATAGTCCTCCAGATAGCCGGCCGGGGCGACGCGCGCGACCGTCTCGAGCGGCCCGTGCATGAAGGTCTTGCGGCAGCGCGCGGCGGCGAATTCGAGGAGCGCCTTGCGGAGCGCGCGCTCCGCGTTGGGGTGAACCGCCTCGCCGCAGGCGGTCTGGACGAGCGGGAAGCCGGTGTCGAGCCCGCGGCCGACGACGTAGACATTGGCCAGCCCGAACTCGGTCGAGGCGAGCTTCGGCCGGATCTCGAGGCCCTTGGCTTCGAGACCGGAGATGAGCGCCGCAAGGCCGGGGTCCCGGATCCGGTCGAGCCCGATCGCGACGCCGCGGTCCATCGCGCGGAAGGCGGTGCAGTTGCCGTCGCGCTGCAGGAGCTCGAGCACGCCGTGGGCCAGCGCCTGCTCGAGGCTCGCGCCGGCGCCGAGGCCGCAGGTGATCGGGCGGAAGAGCCGGCGCGCCCCGCCGGCCCGGGCCTGCCACTGCCCCGGCTGGAAGGCGATCGCCTCGAGCGGCGCGACGCCCTCGGCGCCGTCGGGCCAGCGCCGGACCCGGACCCAGGCGAGGCGGTCCCCGGACGCATGGGGCGACCCCGCCGGCAGGCAGAGCGCGAGCGGATCGAGGGCCGCGTCCGGCCCGTGGCGCGCGACCATCTCGGCATGGGTCGCGATGTCCACCGGCGCCTCGCGCAGCGCGGCGTCGACATGGGCCGCCTCGCTGATCTCGCCGAGGGCCCCCACCATCGCCTCGGCGGGCGTCGCGCCGTAGCCGAAGCCGTCCATCACGAAGCCCGTCGCCCCGGCGAAGGCCGCCACATAGACGCTGAGGCCGAGACGGTCGAGCGCGCCGATGTCGAAGACGCGGAGCTGGCCCGCCGGGATCGCGGCGCGGTAGAGCGCGATGGCGTCGGCCAGCTCGTCCGGCCCCGGGCCGATGGCGGGCGAGGCGTCCATCAGGCATCCCCCCGGGCCAGCGCGCGCCGGAAGCCGACGGTGCGACCGACCTCGCGTCCGCCGAGCCGCCGGGCCAGCGCCAGGGTGTCGCCGTGGCGCTCGGGGTTGGCCCGGAAGCGCGCCCGCGTGACGCCCGCGTCGTGGGCCCGCGCCAGCGCGTCGCGCAGCAGCGCGAGATTGGCGAGCGGCAGCCGCTGCCAGCGCGGGGCGACCCAGCGCACGGCGATCTCGCGGGTGTCCGCGCGCTCGGTGCGCTGGACGAGGATCGCGCCGCACGGGCCGTCCGGCCCCAGCAGCGCCGGACAGTCCCCGGCGTCGATGCCGCCCGGGCCGGGCAGCGCGAGGCGGGCGCGGAGCTCGAACCCGTCCATCAGCTCGGCTGCCTCGATCGCGTCGGCCAGCGGCCCCGGATCGGCCTCGGCGAGGCTCGCGAGGCGCAGGCCGGGGCCCAGCCGATCGGCGGGCACGCGGCGCGCGAGACCGAGCGCGGCGCGGCCGACCCCGATCTCGAACAGCGCGGAGGGTGCGGTCTCGGCGAGCCCGTGCGCCCGGAGCCGCGCCGCCGCCGCGCCGTCGGGCGCGAGCTTGCCCTGCGTGCGGATCTCCTCGGCGCCGGCCCGTGCGGCCAGCGCGGCGGCAGCGTCGAGCGCGGCGTCGTCGGGATCGGGCGCGAGGAGGTGCAGCCGGAGGCTCCGCGGCGGGCCCGGCGCGACGAAGGCGGCGGCGACCACCGCCCCGCCGTCGCGGACGAGCACGGCGCCGTCCTGCGGAAACGGGCAGCCGAGGGCGCGGAAGCCGGCCGGCGCGAGCTCGGTCGCGGGCACCGGCACCGGCGCGCCGGGCGCGGCTTGCGGCAGCGCGCCCGCCCTAGGCATGAACGTTCTCCCCGATCGCGGCGAGCACGGCGTCGACCGGGCCGGAGACCCGCTCGGCAGGACGCCCGTCCCCGTCGGCGACCGCCGCCGCCGCGACCGTCGCGGCCGCGGCCTCGGCTCCGCCGAACTGGAAGCCGAGCTGCGAGACATAGGCGCGGGTCGCCGCCTGCTTGGCCGCGAGCGCCGGGCCGATCCCGATCGCCGCCGAGCCGGGAGCGGGAGCCGTGTCGGTTCGCCGGGCATAGGGCTGGTCGCGCCAGTGGAGGAGCCGTCGCGACCAGCCCGTGACGCCGCCGGCGACGTCACGCAGGAGGAGGTGATCGACATGGCCGCCGATCCCCTCGCAGCAGAAGACGAATTCCGGCGCGAGCCGCCGGTCGAGCGCCGCGAGAACCGGGGCGAGCGCGGCCCGCGCCGGGTCGCCCGGGCGCTCCGGCCCGAAGAGCGCGGCCGCCGAGCCGTAGCCCCGGTGCGGCGCCTCGGGCAGCCCGAGCCAGAGCGGCTCCGCCCCGAGCGCCGCGCAGGCGGCCGCGTCCTCGGCCCGGCGGAGCGCCATGTAGTCGACATCGGCCGGGATGCCCTTGGCGGTCTGGCAGGCGAGCGCGAAGCCCGCGGGCGCGGGCACGCTCGCGGTGAAGGCGGTGGCGATCACCACCCGCCGGCCGGCGGCGGCGAGGCGCGCGGCCACGCCGCCCGCCGAGAAGGCCGCGTCGTCGAGATGCGGCGAGAGGAAGAGCGCCACCGGGCGCGGGGATGCGGGGGCGGCGCTCACAGGAGGTGCGGCTCGGCGCGGAAGCGGCAGCCGAGATCCGCCGCGGCGATGCTCGGGGAAGGCGCGGCGGCGACCGGGTGCGCCGGGGCGCGGCGGTACTCCTCGGCGATGCGCGCGGCGAGGACGGGCCATGCATAGAGCCGGCGCACCTCCTCGAGCGCCGCCGCGGCCAGCCGCTCGCGAAGCGCGGCGTCCGCCATCAGGCGCGCCACCGCGTCGGCCAGCGCGGCGGCGTCGCGCACCGGCACGAGGAGCGCGGTCTCGCCGTCGCGCAGGCAATCGACGACGCCGACCGTCGCGGTCGAGACGATCGGCAGGCGGGTCGCCATCGCCTCGAGGATCGTGTTGGAGAACCCCTCGGACCAGGTCGGCGAGACGAAGACGTCCGCCTCGCGGTAGATCGCCGGCGCGTCCGCATAGGCCGCGTGGCCGGTGAAGCGGACCCGCCCGCCGAGACCGGCGGCGTCGGCGAGCCGGCGCACCGCCTCGAGATCCGGGCCGATGCCCGAGATCGTGAGGCGGAATTCCGCGCCGCGCTCGGCGAGACGCCGCGCGGCCTCCACCAGTTCGCCGAGCCCTTTCCGGAGATCGACCCGGCCGTGATAGAGGAGCCGCGGCGGGCCCTCGGCGCGCGGGCCCTCGGCCGGGCGGAAGAGGCGCGTGTCGGTCGCGCCGGGCACCACGGTGAACCGCCCGAGCGGCGTGCCGTGATTGGCCGCCACCTCCTCGGCGAAGCTGCGCGAGCCGATCAGGAGCCGCCCCGCGCCCGAGAGCACCTCGGCCATGGCGGCGCGGTGGGTCTCGCAGCAGAGGCCGACCCAGTGCCCGTCGCCGCCCTGGATCGAGACGACGGAGGGCAGGCCGAGCCGCCGCGCGGCGATCAGCGCCGCGAGCCCCGTCGGGTAGGCGTATTGCGCGTGGATCACGTCGAACGGGCGGCGGCGGGCCTCGGCGAGCACGGTCTCCACCATCTCGGCGACGTCGCGCTCGAAATCCGCCGGGGCGCCGCCCGTCACCGCGCGCTCGCCGCGCGACTCGAGCCCGATCACGCGCACGCCGGGCACCGCGGGCGGCGGCCCCCCGCCATAGACACCGCGGCCGGCCGCGTCGTCGCGGTACTGGCTGATCATCGTCACCTCGTGGCCCGCCGCCGCGAGCTCGCGAATGAGGTTGTCGGCGTAGACGCTCATGCCCGAGACGGCCGGCCAGAAGCGGCGGGAGAGGAAGCACACCCTCATGCCGGCGCCTCCGACGGACGGCGCGCCTCGGCGGCCCGGAGGTGAGCGATCGCCTCGGGGATCGCCCGGTGGGCGCGCGGGCTCTCGCGCGAGAGCTCGACGCAGACGAGGCGGGCGAAGCCGATCTCGCGGAGCGCCGCGAGGACGGCGGGCACGTCCATGTCGCCCTCGCCAAACGGGAGGTGGAGATGCTCGCCGCGGCGCATGTCCTCGATCGAGACGGTGCCGAGCCGCGGGGCGAGCTCGCGCACCGCGTCGGCGGGCTCCCGCTCGCCGGTCACGAGACAGTGCCCGGTGTCGAGCGCGAGGCGGGGGGCGGCGGGGCCGAGCTCGGCGGCGAGGGCGGCGTAATCGTCGACCGTTCCGACCAGCATCCCGGGCTCGGGCTCGAGCGCGATCTCCACGCCCTCGGCCTCGGCGATCGCGGCCAGGCGACCGAGCCCCTCGCGGAGCCAGCGCGCGGCGTCCGCGGGCGCGACGCCCGGGCGCGGCACGCCGGCCCAGAAGCTCACCGCCTCGCCGCCCGCGATCCGGCAGACCCGCATCGCGCGCGCGAGAAAGTCGATCCGCCGGGCGCGGCCCTCGGCCTCGGGGCTGAGGAGCGTCGGCTCGTGCTTCTGCCGCGCATCGAGCAGGAACCGCGCGCCGGTCTCGATCACGAGGCCGAGCTTGCGGCGGGCGAGGTCGGCGCCGAGGCGCTCGGCGTCGCGCTCCCAGCCCTCGGCGAAGGGATCGAGGTGGTGCCAGTCGAGCGTCAGCGCCACGCCGTCATAGCCCGCCTCGGCGATCAGGGCGAGCGCGTCGGCCAGCCGGTGATTGGCGCAGCCATTGGTGTTGTAGGCGTAGCGGAGGCTCATTCGGCCGCCCTCCGCGCCGCCTCGGCCAGCAGCTCGAGGCGCACCGGCGCCGTGTGCGGCCGCGCGCGCATCTGGGAGAGGAAGAGCTCGAGCGCCAGCTCGCGCGTCACGCCCGGCGCGTGCTCGAAGGGGGTCAGCGCCGTGTCGAAGGGCAGGGCGCGGAACACCTCGACATAGCGGGCGAGCTCGGCGTGCGAGAGCGGGATCTCGTAGTGATACGCCTTGTGGCAGGAGATCGCGACCGGGCGGCCATCGGCGGCCAGCTCGATCTTCAAGGCGTCGCCGACGAAGAGGCGCCGCGCCTCGGCGTCGTGGAGCACCGCGTGCCCCTCGTAATGCCCGCCGATGTGGTGGAGCGTGAGCCCGGGCGCGATCTCGTGCACGTCGTCGGCCGGCCAGGTCACGCGAAAGGCCTTGGTGTAGGGGATGTCGGCGCGGTGGACGGTCAGCACCGGGTCGAACTCGCGCTGCAGCTGCCAGAGCGCGCCGTAGCCGTGCGGGTGCGAGGCCGCGAGCACCGCGATGCCGCCGAGCGCGCGGATCTGCGCGAGCGCCGGCGCCGAGTACCACGGGCAGGACTCGAACATCACGTTGCCGCCCGCGCTCGCGGGGCGGACCATCAGCCAGCCGGTCGCGCCGAGGCCGAATTTCGGCCGCGCGGTGAACCCCCAGAGGCCCGGCGCGACCTCGGCCCAGTCGGTCTCGAAGGTCGCCTCGGCCCAGCGCTCGTCCTTGAAGTCCCACCCGTCCTCGGGCAGCGCGTTGCGCGTGTCCATGCAGATCGGGCAGCCGACCGGCTCGCGCCCGGCGAACCAGATCTGCCAGTGCCCGCAATTCGAACAGGCGGTGTGCTCAAGCGGCATGGGGGGCCTCCGTCGGCAGGGTCGCGCGGTCGAGCGCGTCGAGAAGGAGCGCGGCGAGGCGCGCGTCGCGCCCGGGCGTGAAGGGGAACGGGGCGCCGCGGACGGCTCGCGAGACCCGCTCGATCTGGCGCGCGAACGGGTCGCCCGCCGGATCGAAGGGCTCGTCGCTCGCCCCGCCCGTCGCGGCGTCGATCAGGGTCAGCCGGCCGCCGGGCGCCTGGCCCATGGTGTCCTCGGCGATCGCCATCGCGCGCGTTCCGATCAGCTCGAGCCGGCGCCGGGGCAGCGCGTCGGGGCAGTTGTAGGCGACGTGGAGCGTGGCGAGCGCGCCCGAGGGGAAGGCGAGCGCCAGCGCCGCGCCGTCGTCCACCGGATAGCCGTGCACCCGGCGCTGCAGGAACGCCTCGGCCCGCACGGGCTCCTCGCCGAGGAGCATGGCGAGCAGGTCGATCCCGTGGGGCGCGAGGTCGATCGCCGCGCCGCCGCCGGCGCGGGCGGGGTCGACGCGCCAGTTGTCCGCCGCCCAGCCCTCCGGCAGCCAGCACGCGTAGTGGATCCGCGCCTGCGTCACCGCTCCGAGCCGGCCCTCGGCCACCCGCGTGGCGAGGCGCTCGTGCGCCGGGTGAAAGCGCTGGTCGTAGGCGGTGGCATAGAGCCGGCCCGCCGCGCGCGCGGCCGCCGCGATCCGGCGCGCGTCGGCCGCCGTGGTCGCCATCGGCTTCTCGCAGAGCACGTGCCGCCCGGCCGAGAGCGCCGCGACCGCCTGCTCGGCGTGGAGATGGTTGGGCGTCGCGACATAGACCGCCTCGACCCCCGGCTCGGCCAGCAGCTCGGCGAGCGAGGCCACGCGCCGCGCCGCCCCGGCAACGGCGTCGCGCGCCGCCCGGTCGGGATCGGCCACCGCCGCCAGCCGCGCCGAGCGGGCCGCCCGGATGGCCGGGGCCGCGTGATCCCGCGCCACCCAGCCGCAGCCGAGGATGCCCCAGCCCACGGGCGCGTCCGCCGCCGCGCTCACCACGCCTCCGGCAGGTCGATCAGCACCCGGCGGCGCGCGAGCTCGGCGGTGCGCCGCGACACGCGCCCGGCCCGGGCATCGGCCAGCGTCTCGGCGTCGGGCTCGGCGGCGATCTCGAGATAGCCGGCGCCCGCGTACTCCTCGGCGAGCGCGGGGCTCGGCCAGCCGGGCCGCAACGCGCCCGAGGCGGTCCGTTCGAGCAGCGGGTTGAGCCGGAGCGGGCGGTTCTCGCGCGCCCCGCCCACGGTTTCGGGGCGCGGATTGCGCGGGCCGAGGGCGAGCGCGAGCGCCTCGGCGCCGCGCAGCCGGCCCGGCGCCCCGGCGTCGGCGCGCCGGCCCTCGACCCAGGCGGCGGCGAGCTCGGCGTCGTCGAAGACGGTCGCCTCGGGCAGCAGCGCGTGCCACTCGTCGGGGCTCAGCGGCGTGCCGCCGACGCCCCTCTGGTCGATCAGGCGGTTGTGCGCGTGCCCGACGAGCAGCGCGCCGCCCTCGCCCGCCGCGGCGCGCATCGCCTGCAGAGCGCGCGCCTTGTCGGCGATGAAGTAGAGCGCGTCGTGGCAGAGCACGCAGCCCGGCCGGCCGAGCGCGAGCGGCAGCCCGTAATCGGCGTCGGCGCAGACGAGCGCGACGCCCGGATCGAGCACGAAGCGCCGCGCGAGCCAGAGCTTGGAGAACACCACGTCGACGCCCACGGCGGCGGCCCCGCTCGCCCGCGCCTCGCGCAGCACCTGCCCGATGCCGCAGGCGACGTCGATCACCGGCAGGTCCGGGCGCCAGTACTCCGCGAGCAGCCCGAGCGCCGAGACGAAGGTGGGCGCCGACCAGCGATGCGCGAAGTATCCCGCGACGGCGCCGAAGCCCAGCGCGTGCATGGCGCCGCGCAGCGTGCGCGCGCCGCCGGCCGCGAGGCGGTGGAGCGCGGCCGGGTCGGGCGGGGGGCCCGGGGCGTGATCGTCGCGGTCGGCGAGCAGCAGCGCGCGGGCCCCGACATCGTCGCCACGGTCGAGCCGGGCGAGCGCCTCGCGCCGGAGCCCGGCGCGACCGGCGCGCAGATAGGGGATGCCGTCGACCACCGGGAAGCGCTCGCCCCCGCCCGCGAGGCTGCGCCGCCCGTCGGGCGCGAGCGGCGCGCCCGAGACCGGATGGAACAGAGCGGGGGCGAGGTTCACGGCGCCACCCCGGCCGCGCGCAGGGCGGCGAGCTGGAACGCCTGCAGCGGCCCCGGATGCACGATCTCCAGATCGTCGAGCGCGTCGGCGAGGCGGAAGCGGGCGACCCGCTCGAAATGCGCCATCTCCAGCACCCGGTCGAGCGCGTCGGCCGCGTTGAAGGCCGCGCCTTCGGGCGTGTCGGTGCGGTCCTTGCCGGCCAGCGCCTCGGCCGTCGCGGCGCGGAGCGGCGCGTCGAGCTGGCCGAGGGCGCGGGCGGTGGCGTCCGCCATCAGCGGCGCCAGGTGCCGCCCGAGCGCGGTCTCGCCGGCGAACCCGCCGTCGGGCAGCCAGGCGTTGTGGAGATGGTGCGCCATGCCGGTGAGGTAGATCCGGCCGACATCGCAGGGCGGCACCCCGTCCGCCGACGGTTCGGCGAGCGCGATCAGCGCGCCGTGGACCGCGACGGTCCAGCAGTGCTCGGCGTGGCTCTCCGCCGGCTCGAGCGGGATCCGCGGCTTGCCCGGACAGGTCGGCCCGGCGCGCGGGGTCGCGGCGAGGCGGGCGACGAACTCGGGCGCGGAGCCCTCGTCCTCGGCCGCCGCGGCGAGCCCGACGGCCTCGTCGAGACGCAGCAGCAGATGAGGCCCGAGCCGCTCCGCCTGCATTCCGAGCGCCTCGCGGACGACCTCGACGATCCCCTCCCGCGGGAGCCCGGCGCGCGCGAGCGCCGTGGCGTCGAGCGGGCCGAGCACGGTCGCGGCGGCGGCGCGGCAGGCGTCCCGCGCGGCGATCTCGGCCGGCGTCCGGCCCGCCGCGAGCGCCGCCCACCCGTCGGCGAAGGCGTGCGCGGCGACGCTCGCGCCGTCCCGGTGCACGCGCTTCAGCGCACCGATCTCGGCCAGCAGCGGGCGGAGGGCGGCGAGCCGGGCAACCGGCAGCGCGCCGGTCTCGGGCCCGACCGTCCCGGCCCCGAGGACCTCGGCGTCGACCCCGTCCATCACGTCACCTCGGCGGGCGCGCCGGACGGCCGGCCCGCGCGGGCGGGAGCCCCGGTGCCGCCCACCCCGTCCTCGCCGGCCGAAGCCGCGCCGAGCCAGCTCAGGAACCGCATCTGCTGGGCGAAGAACGCGTGCTCGGGCGCGCCCGACGCCGCCATCGGCGCCTTGAAGAAGCCCGCCAGCGCCTCGACCGGCCCGGATTCGCCCCGCCGGGACGCGAGGTCGAGGCAGCGCGCGATCTCGATCACCAGCGGCGCGGCAAGGATCGAATCCTTGCAGAGGAAGTTGACCTTGAGCTGCATCCGCTCGCCGAGGAACCCGGTGACGTCGATGTTGTCCCACGCCTCCTTGGCGTCGCCGCGCGGCGGGTAGTAGCTGATCTGCACGATATGGTCGCGCACCGCGTAGCCGAGCATCTGGTCGAGCACGTCGCCCTTGGTGCCGAGCTTGGAGGCGAGCGAGGCGGGATCGGCGAGCGCCTGGCCGTCGCGATTGCCGAGGATGTTGGTCGAGTACCACCCCTCGACGGTGAGCGCGCGCGCCCGAAAGGCCGGCGCGAGCACGGTCTTGAGGAAGGTCTGCCCGGTCTTGCCGTCGCGCCCCGCGACCGGAACGCCCCGCAGCCGGGCGAGCTCGACGAGCGCCGGGATCTCGGCCGCGACGTTGGGCGTGAAGTTGCCGTAGGGCAGGCCGCGGTCGATCGCGGCGTAGGCGTAGATCATCGACGGGCTGATCGCCGGATCGCCCGCGTCGAGCCCCGCTTCGAAGGCGGCGAGGCTGCGCAGGCACGGCGCGTCGAGATCGGGCACGCGCTCGGTCGAGGCGAGGTTGATCACCACGACGCGGCCCGCGGTCTCGTCGGCGAAGCGGTCGAGATCGGCCTGCACGCGCGCGACCAGCCCGCGGGGGGCGTTGTCGCGGTGCACGTGATCGCCGGCGATGTTGCGGCAGTAGCCCGCGTTGGCGATGGCCGGCCAGGGCCGGATCGCGGCGAGCGCCGGGGCGACGCGCGCGCGCTGCGCCTCGGGCACCACCGCGTGATGCTCGGCCGCCGCGGCGAGGTCGGCGTCGGAGAGATCCCAGCCGGCGACCCGGAGCGCCGCGTAGGGGGCGAGATCGGCGCGGCCGGCGAACTCGGCGAGCGGCAGGCCGTCGGTCCCGATCGCGCCGGTCCGCAGCAGCTCGAGCCCCGCGGCGACGGTGGTGGCGACCCCGCCGCCGACGCCCACGATGGCGATCCCGAGCGTCTCGTCGATCGGCTTCAGCATTGGCTCCTCCCGTCGCAGCGGCCATCGGCACTGATCGGGGCCGACCGTGTCAGACGGGTGGGGTGCCGGATATAATCTGGCTTAACGCCCGACGCCCGGATGCGCCCCGCGGCCGCCCCCTGCGCGTCGGTTTCGCGACGCGGGCCGCCTTTCCGCAGGCGCGGCCGGTGCGGCGCGGCGCCGGCCCTAGCTGACGACCGGAAAGGAGGTCGCACCATGACACAGACATCCGCGACGATGGCCGCGCTGCTGATGGGCGTGGCGCCGCTGACGGCGCTCGCCCAGGGCGAGGCCCATGACTGGGGGACGCGCAACGCGCCCGGCCAGACCCCGGCCTACGACGCCCAGTTCCGCGCGCCGATCGAGGTGACCGAGCGGGCGCTCGAGACCGAGGTGATCGCCGACGGCCTCGTCCACCCCTGGGCGGTGGCCGAGATGCCGGACGGGAGCTTCCTCGTGACCGAGCGCCCCGGCCGGCTTCGCCACGTCTCGGCCGACGGCACGGTCTCCGAGCCGATCTCCGGCGTGCCCGACGTCGTCAACCGCCCCGCCGGAAGCGGCTGGCCGGTGCAGGGCGGGCTGCTCGACGTGAAGCTCGGGCCGACCTTCGCCGAGGACCGGATGGTCTACCTCACCTACGCGAAGCCGCTGCCGGACGAGATGTCGGCCACCGCCGCGGCCCGCGGGCGCCTCAGCGAGGACATGACCGAGCTGACCGCGGTCGAGGACATCTTCGTGCAGGAGCCGCCCTCCCCGACCGAGATGCACTATGGCAGCCGCATCGTCTTCGACGGCCGCGGCCACGCCTTCATCACCACGGGCGAGCACTCCTCGCTGATGGAGCGGGACTTTTCGCAGCAGCTGAGCACGACCTACGGCAAGGTGATCCGGGTGAACCTCGACGGCTCGGTGCCCGAGGACAACCCGTTCGTCGGCGTCGAGGGGGCGGTCGACACGATCTACTCCTACGGGCACCGCAACGTGCAGGGCGCGGTGATGCGCGAGGGGCTGCTCTACACGGTCGAGCACGGGCCGGCCGGCGGCGACGAGCTCAACCTGCCGCTGCCGATGCGCAACTATGGCTGGCCGCTCGTCAGCTACGGCGTGCGCTACGACGGCCCGCCGATCGGCACCGGGCGCGCGAGCATGACCGGGATGGAGGAGCCGCTCTATTTCTGGGATCCGGTGATCGCGCCGGGCGACGTCGATGTCTATCGCGGCGACCGTTTCCCCGAATGGGAGGGCGACCTGCTGATCGGCGCGCTCGTGGCGCACGGCGTCGTTCGGCTGGATCTCGACGGGCACCTCGTGACGGCCGAAGAGCGGGTGCTGCCCGAGCTCGGGCGGGTGCGCGACGTGGCGGCGCTGTCGGACGGCAGCATCGTCGTGGCGACCGACTACGAGGACGGTGCCCTCGTGCGGATCGTGCCCGCCACCGCCTCGAACTGAGCGGAGCGCGGCCGAGGGCTCCGGGCGTCCGCGCCCGGGGCCCTTGCCGTTCGCGTCAGTCGGACGCCCGGCGGTAGAGCCGGTCGACGAGGACGAGATGCGGGACGGTGAGCGCCGAGAGGCCGATGAAGATCGTCCGCAGCGTCACGGTCTCGGAGGGCGCGCCGCCGAGGCGCCACCCGACCGCGGCGGCCGCCGCCAACCCGAGCGTCAGCAGCGTGGCGGGCGCCGCGGCGCGCGCCGCCTGTGAGGGCGACAGCCCGAGGAAGCCCGCCGTGCGCAGGAAATGGCGCACCGAGTGGAGCCCGCAGAAATAGACGGCGAAATAGAGGAGCGGCGGCAACAGCAGGCCCGCCGCGACCACCGCCCCCGCCTCGGCGACAAGCGCCGGCCGGCGCCGGCCCTCCACGACGATCCAGACCCCGAGGGCCGCGAGGGCGGCGAGCCCCGCCCCCCGCATCCCCGCGACGACGATCCCGGCCGCCTCGGGCGTGGCGAGCGCGCCGAACACCCACCGGACCTCCGACGGGAAGGCCAGCGCCGGCATCGTCACCACCGCGGCCCCGAAGCCGGCGCGCGCGAGCGGCCCCGCCTCGCCGTGCCAGTCGTCGGAAAAGTGGAGCGCCGAATAGGCGACGAAGGCCCCGAGCGACAGGCCCGGCGCCAGCAGCCAGCCGGCGCCCACGAGGCCGGCGAGCCCCAGATAGGCGAGCCCGAACGCGGCCTGCCCGCGCCAGCCCTCGAGCGGCCAGAGCGCCTCGGCCACGCGCTGGTCGAGCGCGCCGTGCGGCACGCCGACGATCGCGACGAGCGGCAGCAGGAGCGCGATCTGCACGGAGGGCCCGGGCGCGGCGACCGCCAGCGCGGCGATCGCGAGCGGGGCGGCGATCAGGAAAAGGCGGCGATGCGCGTCGAGGCCGGCGCCCCGGACCGAGGCCGTCATGGCGCCGCGAGCTCGCGCAGGAAGAGGAGCGGCGGCAGCGAGGCCACCACCGCCAGCCGGTCGGCCGGCGCGACCGAATCGGAGAGGAACCGCTCCAGCCGGTCGGCCGACGGGTGGCGGAACAGCGCGGCGAAGAGCGCGGGCCCGCGCTGCGGGTGCCGGCGGAGGACGCGCAGGAAGAGCGCGTCCATGGCGCGCGTCGCGGCGCCGTCGGGCTGCGCGACGATGTCCTCGGCCCCGGCGCCGATCCGCTCGGCCATCACGTCGGCGAGACGCTGGATCCGCTGGAAGGCGTAGCCGGTGCTCGGCCGCGCCGCCCCGCCGCGCAGGCCGGCCCGCGCGCGGCGCGGCGCGGTGTAGGCGCGGCGCCAGGCGCGCGGCTCGACGGCCATAGGGATCGCGCCGCGCACGGTTCGGTCGGTCTCGACCGGCCGGCCGCCCGCCCGCGCCGATGTA
>CAZWDE010000013.1:0-21678 GCA_964632555.1 uncultured Limibaculum sp. | reverse complement strand
AGGAGAAGGTGACGATCCTCGAGGAGGCGGGCGTCACCGTCGCGCCCAACCCCTCCGCGATGGGCGCGACGGTGGCGTCGGTGCTGGAGCGCGTGGGCGTGGCGGCCTGACCGGCCGGCCGCGGGCGGCCCGGGCGCCGCCCGCACCCGCCGGCCTCAGGGCTGCGCGCGCGAGAGGAACCGGGCGACCGCCGCCGAGCGGTTGCTCACCCCCAGCTTGTCGTAGATGAGCTGCAGGTGATACTTGACCGTGTTGGGCGAGATGCCGAGCCGCGTCGAGATCTGCGCGTTGGTCCAGCCCTCGGCGAGCGCGCGCAGCACGTCGTACTCCCGCCGCGTCAGCCGCTCGAACGGGTCCTCGCCGATCTGGCCGAAATCGACGAAGGGAAAGCTCACGCGGCCCTGGGCGACGCTCGCGAGAACCGTCATCAGCGTCTCGGGCGGGTCCTCGGCGCCGAAGCAGCCCCACGCCCCCATCTGGATCGCGTCGCGCACCAGGTGGGCGCGCAGCGCGGGGTACTTGAGCACCACGCGGAGCCCCGGCGCGTGACGCCGGACCCAGGCGAGGAGCCGCGGCCCCTCCGACGCGCATGCCCGGCAGGCGAGGATCGCGATCTCCACGTCGCGCGCCTCGGGCCGGCGCGTGAAGGCGTCGGTGTCCTCCGCGACCAGCGCGAGCCGGAACCGCCCGCCGTCGCGCGAGATCGACCTGAGCGCCTCCGTGAACCACGGATTGGCGCCGATCACCGCAATCTCCAAGGCTGCCCCTCCCGGTCTTGGTCGTTGGTGTCGCAGCCGCCCGGCCCATCGGGCCACAGTCGGGCGGCGAACACAAACCCTGCGTCGGCGGCGCGCTCATGCGGCCCGGGGGCTCCGACCGACTGAGAAATGTCATGGGATGGCCGAGCGCGGATCGATTAGGATGACGGTCCGGACGGCGGCGGTCCCGGCGGCCCCGCCCCAAAAGCGGGAGGAAACGGCCATGAAAACGATCAGGTGGACGCTCGCCGGCCTCGCCGTGGCCCTCGGCCTCGGGCTGTCGGTCTCGGTCGAGCCGGTCTCGCGGACGGCGGGCGGCGCCCTGCCGACGCTCGTCGCGGGCGTCGAGACGGCGGCGGCGCAGCCCTATCGCCGGGCCGCGCGGCGCACGGCGCGGCGCACCGCCCGACGCACGTCGCACCGCCAAGCCTATATCCGCTCGCTGCCGGGCGGCTGCGTGCTCCGCGCGGGCTACCACTACTGCGGCGGGGTCTACTACCGCCCCGTGGTGCAGGCCGGCACGACCGTCTACGTCGTCGTCACGCCCTGATCGCCGGACCGGGAGACACCCCATGCGCCAGTTCGCCCTCCTCGCCGCGGCCGCTCTCGCCGCCAGCCCCGCGCCGCTCGCCGCCCAGTCGGTGTTCGAGGCCTGCGGGCCCGACCTCGACACCTACTGCGCCGCCGTCGTGCCCGGTCACGGCCGACTGATGGCCTGCCTCTACGCCCACGAGGACAAGCTCTCGGAGAGCTGCGACCGCGCGGTCGGCGAGATCGCCGACGTGATCGATCTGATGTTCGAGCGGATCCGCTACGTGAAGCAGGAATGCGGCGCCGACATCCAGGCGAACTGCGCCGATGTCGCGGTCGGGGAGGGCCGGGTGCTCCGCTGCCTCGCCGACCGGCGCGACACGCTGTCCGAGAGTTGCCTGAAGGTGGTGGACAGCGTCCGCCTGCCCGAAGGATGATCGCGGCCGCCCGGAGCCCGTTCCGGCCGGCCCGTGACCTGCCGCCGCGCGCCCGCGGCGGCCCCCTGCATGGAGGTGACCGCATGACCACGCCATCCCCCGCCCGACGCCGGACCCGCTGCGGCGCGATCCGCCGGGTCCTGCGCGCCGCCCTTCCCGCGGCGCTGCTGACGGGCGCCGCCCCGGCGCTCGCGGCGGACGAGAGCGCCTTCATGGTCGACACCACGGCCGATCTCGCGCGCCTTTGCGGCGTGGGGCCGGACAACGCGCTCTACGCCGCGGCGATCCACATGTGCCAGGGCTATCTCCTTGGCGTGCACCACTTCCACGAGGCGCTTGC
Source organism: uncultured Limibaculum sp. (assembly GCA_964632555.1). Lineage (GTDB taxonomy): Bacteria > Pseudomonadota > Alphaproteobacteria > Rhodobacterales > Rhodobacteraceae > Thermohalobaculum. The sequence continues at coordinate 19,612 of CAZWDE010000013.1, read as the reverse complement.
CGCCGAGATGGAGGAGGACATCTATTGCGAGGAAGGCGTGCAGCCCCAGCCCACGCGGGACTCGGTGACCGCGGCCTTCGTCGCCTGGGTGGCCGAGAACCCGCAGATCGGCGAGACCGAGGCGCTCGACGGGCTGCTCACCTGGGCGTCCAACGCCTTCCCCTGCCAGCAGTGACACGACACGGAGACCCCCAGCGATGACACGCCTCCTCACCGCCCTCGTGGCCACGGCCTTCCTCGGAGGCTGCGCCGGCCTCTCCGACACCGAGCAGCGCGCGATCACCGGCACGGGCGCGGGCGCCGCGGGCGGCGCGCTGATCGGCGCGATCGCCGGCAATGCCGGCCTCGGCGCCGCGATCGGCGCGGGCACCGGCCTCGTCGGCGGCCTCGTGGTCGACAAGGTGCAGAAGGACAAGCAGGCGGCCTATCGCCGCGGCTACGCGGCCGGCGCCGCCAACTGAGCGCGCGGCGGGGCTTCCCCGCCCCGCCTCACATCCGGCGATAGGCGAAGGCGTCCGCCTCCGGGCCGGCCTCGGCCTCGGCGGCCGCCGCCGCGCGCATCTCGGCGTTGCGCGGCGAGAGGCTGCAGGCCGGGTCGGTCGCGGCCGCGTCGCCGGTCCAGGCGAAGGCCTGGCAGCGGCACCCGCCCCAGTCCGTCGTGCGCCGATCGCAGCTCGCACAGGGTTCCTGCATCCAGCCGGTGCCGCGGAAGGCCTCGAAGGCCGGGCCGTCGCGCCAGATCTCGGCGACCGGCCGGTCGGTCACGCTTTCGAAGTCGAGCGTGGTGATGGTCTCGGCCGCGTGGCAGGGCAGCATCTTGCCGGCGGGCGTGACGCAGAAGCCGCTCCGGGCCCAGCCGCCCATGCAGGGCTTGGGGTAGCGCGCGAAATGGTCGGGCGTCACGTAGTCGATCAGGAGCCGGCCCTTCAGCCGCGCCCGCGCCTCCGCCACCACCTCGCCCGCGCGGCGCACCTGCGCGCGCGTCGGCATCAGCGCGGCGCGGTTGCGGTAGGCCCAGCCGTGGTATTGCGTGTGCGCGATCTCGAGCCGCTCGGCGCCGAGATCGACGGCGAGGTCGATCGTCTCGGGCAGCCGGTCGAGGTTCTGGCGGTGCATCACCGCGTTGATGGTCAGCGGCAGCCCCTCCTCGCCGACCCAGCCGGCAAAGCGCCGCTTGGCCTCGAACCCGCCCCTGTAGCCGCCGAGACGGTCGGCCGTCGCGGCGTCCACGCCCTGCACCGAGAGCTGGACATGGTCGAGCCCGCGCCCGGCCAGATCGGCGAGCGTCGCCCGCGCGAGCCCGACGCCCGAGGTGATGAGGTTGGTGTAGAGCCCGGCCTCGCGCGCGGCGGTCACCAGCTCCGGCAGATCGCGCCGCGCCGCGGGCTCACCGCCGGAGAGGTGGATCTGCAGCACGCCGAGCGCGGCCGCCTCGCGGAAGACGCGCGCCCAGGTCGCGGTGTCGAGCTCGGCCGAGCGGCGCACGAGCTCGACCGGGTTCGAGCAGTAGGGGCAGGCGAGCGGGCAGCGATGCGTGAGCTCGGCCAGCATCGCGATCGGGACCGGGGTCTCGCTCGCAGCGGCGCGGGGGGCGGGGGCTTCCTGGTTCATGCGGCGGCTCCCGGGGCCGGTCCCGCCGCGGCCGACGGCACCAGCGCCTCGCCGGGCCGCCAGGACCAGGGCGCGGGGTGCCCCTCGACATAGACGTGCCAGATCGCGTCGAGCTGCGCCCACAGCATCGAGCACTTGAATTCGAGCGCGGCCAGCGCGGCCGCCTGCGTCTCCGCCGTGCGCGCGTGCTCCGTCACGTAGGCGAGCGCGAACTCGGCGTCGCGCGGCGCCTCGCCGAGACGGTGGCCGAAATAGCGGAGCGTGTCCTCGCTCACGAAATCGTAATGGCGCAGCATCCCCGAGACGCGCTCCCCGATGATCACGGGCGAGAACAGCTCGGTCAGCGAGGAGGCGACCGCCTCGAGCAGCGTGCGCTCGCGCACGAAGGCGACATAGGCGTCGCAGGCGAAGCGCACCGCCGGCAGCGCGCCGGCCATGCTCTCGACATAGCCGCGATCGAGCCCGAGCCCGTCGGTCAGCGCGAGCCAGCGGCGCAGCCCGCCCTCCGGCGCGTCGCCGATCTCGCCGTCGTGGTCGACGAGCCGCTGGCGCCAGACGCGGCGGAGCCCCGTGTCGTCCATGCGGGCGAGGATCGTCGCGTCCTTGATCGGGATGATCCGCTGGTAGCAGTAGCGGTTGAGCGCCCAGGCGCGCACCTCGTCGATGGTGCAGGCGCCGCCGTGCAGACGCCGGTGAAACGGGTGGCGGCTGTGATACCGCGCCTCGCCGATGCGCCGCAGCGCGGCCTCGAGGGCGTCGGGCGTCATGGGACGGGGGTCGGATGTCACCGGGGCGTGGGTCCGCGGAATGGGCCCCGGGCGCGCGTGTCGCCCGGGGCGTCGATCAGAAGAGCTCGCGGTCGTCCTCGTCCGCGGGGAGATACATGTTGATCTCCATCCCGCAGGCGGTCTCCTCGAGCGTCGGGGCGGTCCAGGGCATCGCGTCCTCCTTCCTCGCTGGGGATCGGCCAGTGCCGACCTATCCCGAAGGTGGAGCCAACCGCGGGTCTTGTCCATGGGCCACGCGCGATCGCCGCGGCGACGCATCACGATCCGATGATCCCAGGGGCCGCGACGCGGTGTGTCGGCGGGGCGGGGCGTGCTAGCTTGTCGGCGAGCCGCGATGCTGCGCGGGTTGGGGCGCGGGGGACGATGCCGCTGACGGTTCGCACGCAGGTGGCGCTCTGCGCCGCCCTTCTCGGCGGGGCGGCCTATCTCTGGGCCGCGCCGGGCGAGCGCGCGGCGGTGGCGTCGCTCGCCTCGGGGGCCGCGGCCGAGGAGCGCGGCGTGCCGGTCATCGTCGGGCGCGTCGGCCGGGCGGCCGACGACATCCGCTTCGAGGCGATCGGCACCGGGCGGGCGCGACGCTCGGTGACGCTGCGCAGCGAGGCGGAAGGCAAGATCGCGACGCTGGCGCTCGCCGCCGGGCGCCGCTTCGAGGCGGGCGACGCGCTGCTCGGCCTCGAGGACCGCGAGCAGCGCCTCGCCGTGCGTCTCGCCGAGACGCGCCTCGCCGAGGCCGAGCGCGTGCGCGACCGGCTCCAGCGGCTGCGCGACAGCGGGGCGGCCGCCTTCGCCCGGCTCGACGAGGCCGACACCGCCGCCGCGATCGCCGCGATCGAGCTCGAGCGGGCGCGCGAGGCGCTCGACGACCGCACGCTCACGGCCCCTTTCGACGGCGTCTCCGGGCTCCCCGCGGTCGAGGCCGGCGACTGGATCGACAGCGACGTGGCGATCGCGAGCTTCGACGACCGCACCGCGATCCTCGTCGAGATCGCCTTGCCCGAGGCGCTGCTCGGCCGCGTCCGGGTCGGCACGCCCGTGGCCGCCGAGACCCCGGCCGAGCCCGGCCGCGTCTTCGAGGGACGCATCGCGGAGATCGACAGCCGGGTCGACCCCGCGAGCCGCACGGCGCGGCTCCGCGCCGAACTGCCGAACGCCGACGACCGGCTGCGTCCCGGCGCGTCGTTCCGCGTGCGCCTGGCGCTGCCGGGCCCGGAGCACCCCGTGGTGCCGGAACTCGCGCTCCAGTTCGAGCGCGGCGGGCTCCATGTCTGGCGCGTCGCCGGGGAGGGGTCCGGCCTGCGGGCCGAGAAGGTGCCCGTGACGCTTGCCCGCCGGCGCGACGGCGCGGTGCTGGTCGAGGGCGCGCTCGCGCCCGGCGAGCGGGTGGTCGTCGAGGGCAGCCAGCGCCTCTCCGACGGCCGGGCGGTGCGGATCGTGGGGCCGGCGCCGTCGCCCGGGGCGTCGTGACGATGGACGGCGCCGGCTACGCGCCCGAGGACGGGGCGCCGGGCGGCGCGGGCGCGGGCGGCCTCGCCGGCCTCTGCGTGCGCCGGCCCTATCTCGCCGCCGTGCTCAACCTCCTGATCGTGCTGGCGGGCGTCGCGGCGCTTCTCGGGATCGAGGTGCGCGAGCTGCCCGACATCGATCGGCCCGTGGTCTCCGTGCGCGCCGACTTCCCCGGCGCCTCCCCGACCACGGTCGACGCCGAGGTGACCGCCCCGGTCGAGGCGGCGGTGGCGCGCGTCTCGGGCATCGCGGCGATCCGCAGCTCCTCCGAGGAGGGCAATTTCCGCCTGCACGCCGAGTTCCGCCCGGACCGCGACCTCGCCGATGCCGCCAACGAGATCCGCGAGGCGGTGGCCCGCGTGCGCCGCGACCTGCCGGAGGCGGTCGAGGAGATCGCCGTCGTCAAGTCCGACGCCGACGCGAGCCCGGTCCTGCGCCTCGCGGTCTGGAGCGAGGCGGGCGGGCTCGATGCCGTGACCAACGCGGTCGAGCGCACCGTGATCCCCGAGATGACCGCGATCGACGGGGTCGCCGAGGCGCAGCTCGACGGCGCGCGCGAGCGGGTGATCCGGGTGGCGGTGCGGCCCGACCGGCTCGCCGCCTTCGGCATCGCGATCGCCGAGGTGGCCGCGGTGCTGCGCGCCGCCCAGTTCGACGTGCCGGTGGGCAGCTTCGAGGCGGGCCAGCTCGAGGTGCTGGTGCGCGCCGACGCCACGGTGGCCGAGCCCGCCCGGATCGAGGCGCTGATGCTGCGCGACCACGTGCGCCTCGGCGACCTCGCCGACGTCTATTTCGGCCGGGCCCGTCCCGAGAGCATCTCGCGGCTCGACGGGCGCGAGGTGGTGACGGTCGGGATCGTGCGGCAGGCGCGCGCCAACACGGTCGAGATCTCCGACGCGGTGCGCGCGGCCGTCGGGCGGCTGGAGGCGCAGCTGCCGAGCCTCCGCTTCCGCGTGATCGAGGACGGCGCGGTCTTCATCCGCGGCGCGATCGGCGAGGTGCTGACCTCGCTCGTCTTCGCGCTGCTGATCGTCGTCGCGGTGATCTGGGTGTTCTTCGGCCGCGCCGGGGCGACGCTGGTGCCCGCGGTCGCCATTCCCGTGGCGCTCACCGGCGCGCTGGCGGGCATCTGGCTGATGGGCTTCTCGATCAACCTGATCACGCTTCTCGCCCTCGTCCTCGCCACCGGCCTCGTGGTCGACGACGCCATCGTGGTCACCGAGAACATCCAGCGCCGCCGGGCCGAGGGCCTCGCCCCGCGCGCCGCCGCCGTGATCGGCGCGCGCGAGGTGTTCTTCGCGGTGATCGCCACCACGGCGACGCTGGTCGCGGTCTTCGTGCCGATCTCCTTCCTGCCGAGCGAAGCCGGGCGGCTCTTCCGCGAGTTCGGCTTCGTGCTGGCGGCGACGGTCGCGATCTCGTCCTTCGTGGCGCTCTCGGTCTGTCCGATGATCGCCTCGCGGCTGCCGGATCTCGGGCGCGAGGGCGGGATCGGCGGCCCGCTCGGGCGCTGGATCGGCGCGGGCTATGCGCTCACGCTGCGCCCGGTGCTCGCCGCGCCGCTCGTCGCGCTCACGCTCGCGGGGATCGCGGCGGCGAGCGCGGTGCCGCTGCACGGCCAGCTCGGCTCGGAGCTCGTGCCCTTCGAGGATCGCGGCTTCGTCATGGTGCGCTTCCAGGGGCCGGACGGCACCGGGCTCGACTACACCGACCGGCAGGTCGTCGCCATCGAGCGGATGTTCCGCCCCTGGATCGAGGCGGGCGTCGGCGAGCGGCTGTTCTCGATCACCGGGCGGTGGGACCCCAATCGCGGCGAGGTCGGGATGGGCCTCGCGCGGTGGGACGAGCGCACGGTCTCGCAGGGCACGGTCATGGACGCGATCCGCCCCCAGCTCGACGATCTGGCCGGCGCCAGCGCCTGGGTGCAGGGGGGCAACAGCCTCGGGCTGCGCGGCGGCGGCGGTCGGCTCGAGATGGCGCTGGTGGGCGCGAGCTATCCCGACATCGCCGAGGCGGCCTTCGGGTTCGTCGGACGGGTCGGGGCGATCGACGGCATCCGCGACGCCCGCGTCGAGTACCAGGCGACGCAGCCGCAGCTCTCGATCCGGATCGACCGCCGCCGCGCCGCCGATCTCGGCGTCTCGATGGAGACCCTCTCCACCACGCTGCGCGCGCTGATCGAGGAGGACGAGGTCACGGAACTCACGATCGACGACGAGGCCGTGCCCGTGCTCCTGCAGTCGGCGGCGGGGGCGGTGCGCGATCCGACCGACCTGCTCAACCTCTCGGTCCGGGCCGAGGGGGGCGCGCTGGTGCCGCTGTCGCAGCTCGTCTCGCTCCACGAGGAGGGGGTGGCCGCCGAGCTCGACCGCCACGCCCAGCGCCGCGCCGTGGAGATCCGCGCGCGGCTCTCGCCCGAGCTCGCGATGGGCGAGGCGGTGGCGCGCATCCGGGCGGAGGCCGACAGCCTGCCCCCGAGCGTGGGGCTGATCTTCCTCGGCGACGCGGCCGCGCTCGAAGAGACCTCGGCCGACGTGGCGCTGACGCTCGCCATCGCCCTCGTCGTCGTCTTCCTCGTCCTCGTGGCGCAGTTCGAGAGCCTGACGAGCGCGGCGGTGGTGATGGCCACCGTGCCCTTCGGCCTCGCGGCGGCGGTCTACGCGCTCTGGCTCACCGGCACCACCGTCAACGTCTTCAGCCAGATCGGCGTGCTGATGCTCGTCGGCATCCTCGCCAAGAACGGGATCCTGCTCGTCGAGGTGGCCGACCAGCTGCGCGACCGGGGGTTCACGCCGCGCCGCGCGGCCGCCGCGGCGGCCCGCCTCCGGCTCCGCGCCATCGCGATGACCCTCGCCTCCACGGTGCTCGCCGGGCTGCCGCTCGTGCTCGCGGCGGGGCCCGGCGCCGAGGGGCGCGCGGCGATCGGCTGGGTCATCGTCGGCGGGCTGGGGATCACCGCGCTCGTCACGCTCTACGTGACGCCGGCGGCCTATGCGCTGGTGGCCGGGCTCTCGCGCCCCCGGGCGGCGGAGGGGGCGCGCCTCGACGCGGAACTCGCCGCGGCGCGCCAGATGGCGGAGTAGGGGCCCCGCACCGGGCCCCCGGTGCCGGCGCTCAGCTGGCGTACTTCACCGAGCAGCCATAGGGGCGGGCGAACTGCACCTCGGGCGCGCGGCCCTCGGCCAGCGCCTCGAGCGCGGCGCGCACGAAGTTGGTCGCGCCGGGGATGTCGGCGCGGTCCGCGGTCGGCTTGTCGTCGATCCCGCCCATGAAGGCGATGTCGCCCTCGGGCGTGATGACGTACATGTGCGGCGTGGTCACCGCGCCGTACATCTTGCCGATGGTGCCCTCGGGATCGAGCACGACATGGGCGGGGGCGGCCTCGCGGGTCTCGGTCAGCGCGTTGGCCTCGTCGGCGAGGACGTGGCCCTGCTCGCCCGGCGCCGAGGAGATCACCGAGATCCAGACCGCGCCGGCCTCCGCGGCCTCGCGCTGCAGCGCCTGCATGTTGCCCGCGCCGTAGTGCTTGCGCACGAACGGGCAGTCGTGGTTCGTCCATTCGAGGATGACCGGGCGGCCGCGCAGGGCGGCGAGATCGACCGTCTCGCCCTTGGTGCCGGTGGCCGAGAAGACCGGCGCAGGGGCGTTGGGCTGGAGGCGGTCGGCGGCGAGCGCGAGGGCGGGGATCGCGGTCGCGGCGGCGACCGCGGCGGCGAGAAGGGCGCGGCGGGACAGGCTCATCGTCGTCACTCCTGGCTGGGATCGGGGATGGGGGAGGCGTCGGCGACGTCGTGGGTGGCGGCCGCGGCGGCGATCGCCTCGGTCACGCCTTCCCGGGTCAGGATCTGCGGCAGGATCTCGGGCGCCCCGCCGTCGGCCGGATAGACGAGGTAGAGCGGCACGCCGGCGCGCCCGAAGCTCTCGAGCACGGCGAGGATCTCGCCGTCGCGCCGCGTCCAGTCGCCCACCATGTAGACCGCGCCCGCGGCGTCGAGCGCGTCGGCGACGGCGTCGCTCTTCAGCACGAGGCGCTCGTTGACCTTGCAGCTGATGCACCAGTCCGCCGTGAAGTTGACGAAGACCGGCCGGCCCTCCTCGCGGAGCGCGGCGAGGCGCGCGGCGTCGAAGGGCTCGGCGCCCTCGGCCACGGGCTGCGCCGGCCCGGATGCCGAGGTCGCCGCGGGGCCGAGGGCCGCGCCGGCGCCGAGGAGCGCGAGCACCGCCGCGATGGCCGCGGCGCGCCGGCCCGCGGGGGAGGTCGGCTGGCCGGAGCCGAGCGCCCAGGCTGCCAGCGCGAGCAGCACGAAGCCGATCAGCAGGGCGAAGAGCGCGTCGACGCCCGCGAGCTTGCCGAACACCCAGAGAAGCCACGCCGCGGCGAGATACATCGGGAAGGCGAGCGCCTGGCGCAGCCGCTCCATCCAGGCGCCCGGCCGGGGCAGGCGCCGCCCGAGCGCCGGCACGAAGGAGAGCAGCACGATCGGCGCGGCGAAGCCCGCGGCGAGGCCCGCGAACACCAGCAGCGTCACGCCCCAGGGCTGGGTCAGCCCGAAGCCGAGCGCGGCCCCCATGAAGGGCGCGGTGCAGGGCGAGGCCACCACGACCGCAAGCACGCCGGTGAAGAAGCTGCCCCAGTGGCCGTCGCGGTCGGCGAGGCGTCCGCCGAGGCCGGCGAGACGGCCGGGCACCTCGTAGACACCGGAGAGGTTGAGCCCCACGGCGAAGAGCACATAGGCGAGCGCGCCGACCACGATCGGCGACTGGAGCTGGAAGCCCCAGCCGACGGCGGCGCCCGCGGTCTTGAGCGCGACCAGAAGGCCCGCCACCGCGAGGAGGCTCGCCAGCACGCCGGCGCCATAGGCGAGGCCGCCGGCCCGCTGGTGGCCCGCCGTGCGGCCGCCCTGGCCGGCGAGCGAGAGCGCCTTGAGCGCCAGCACCGGGAAGACGCAGGGCATGAGGTTGAGGATCAGGCCGCCGAGCACCGCGAGCCCGACCGCGGCCAGCACCGCGCCCGCGCCGCCCTCGACCCCCGCCGGCGTGGCGGCGGGCCCCGTCGCGGGCTCGGCCGTCACCGAGAGCGCGATGCGCACGGGCTCCGCGCCGGAGCGGTCGGTGGCCACCAGCACCCCCTCGAGCGGGCCGGATATCGCGCCGGAATACCAGGCGTCGCCCTTGGCGAGGGTGAGCCGCAGCCCGTCGGCGCCGCTCTCGGCCGGCTGATCGGCCGCGTGGTCGACGACGCCCCACTCGGCGGGGAAGAAGTAGGCGTCCTCGAGCGCGGCGCCGGCGAACTCGCCCGCCCCCACCGTGAGCCGCAGCGCCTCCTCGCCGGCCGACCACGAGACCGGCAGGCCGGGCGCCGGCACCGGCTGGGCGGCGCGGCCGCGCGCGAAGACGTCGGCGACGGCCGGATCGGCCACCGGCTCGGCCGCCGTCGGCAGCGTGAGGGTGAAGGCCTGCGCCTCGGGGATGCAGATCTCCTCGCAGACCAGCCAGTCGGCCTCGACCCGGATCTCGACCGGGCGCCCCGCCGGCCAGTCCGCGGGCAGGGTGAGGTCGGAGATCAGCACCGCCTCGCCGGAGAAGCCGTAGTTCATCAGCGGCGGGATCGCGAGGCGCTCGGGCGCGGGCCACTGGATCGGGCCGGCCTCCACCCCCTCGGGCAGCGTCCAGCTGAGGTTCGTCGGCAGGCCGCTGTCGCCGGGGTTCTTCCAGTAGGTGTGCCACTTGCCGGCGAGCCGCTGGTGCAGCGCGAGCGACACCGTCTCGCCCGGCGCGGCCACGTCCTGCTCGCTCAGAAGGCGGACCTCGGCCCGGTCGGTGCGCGACACCTCGGGCGCCACGGCGGCCGCGGCGCTGCCGGCCGCCAGCGCCAGCAGCGCCGCCGCGGCGGCGGCGAGCCGCCCGATCTGAGAGAACCCTCGCGTCATGCCACACCGATCCCGTTCCGTTTCGCCCGGAAGCATATATCGGATCGCCGGCCGATCGAGGCCTCGCCGCGACGTAACAAGCGCGTGAGCCGGCCGCAGGACGGGCGCCTCGCCAGAGGCCCGGACGCGGGCTATCGTCGCGGCCGCGATCCGGGGCGGCGGAGCGGGGCCGACACCATGGCGACGGAGACGGGGCCCGGCCCGGGCACGCTGGCGATCCCGGAGTTCTGCCTCGTGGCGGTGATGGGAGCCTCCGAGGAGCTCGGCCGGCGGCTGCTGGCCGAGGCCTTCGCCCCGGAGGAGGTCGCCGCCGTTCCCCACGGCGCCGATCCCGCGGCCCCGATCGGCGAGCGCGCCGAGCGGCGGCTGGCCGAGCGGCGCCTGGTTGCGGTCGAGGCGAGCGGGATCGGCCGGCGCGAGCGCGGGGCGCTGGTGGCGCTCGCCCGCCGGCATCACGCGCTGCCGGTCGCGATCCTCGTCGAGCCGGAGGCCGGCGGGCACCGCAACGCCGAGGCGCTGGCGCGCGAGGGGTTCCGGCGGATCCATCGCCTCGAGGACGGGCAGGCCGGCGCGGCGGCGATCCGCCGCGAGCGCCTGCCGGTCGATCGTCGCGAGGACGCCGGGCCGTTCGACCTGATCGGCGACGTGCATGGCTGCTGCGAGGAGCTCGAGGCGCTGCTCGTCCGCCTCGGCTACCGGGTCGACCCGCCGCCGGCGGGCGAGGCGCCCTTCGCGGCCCGGCACCCCGCGGGCCGCCGCGCGGTCTTCCTCGGCGACCTGACCGACCGCGGGCCGCGCAGCCTCGACTGCCTGCGCCTCGCGATGGGCATGGTCGCCGAGGGCACCGCGCGCGCCGTCGTGGGCAACCACGACGACAAGCTGCTGCGCTGGCTCGAGGGGCACGACGTGCGGATCGGCGGCGCGCTGAGGCGCACCATCGCCGAGATCGAGGCGACGAGCCCCGCCTTCCGCGCCCGGCTCGCCCGGTTCCTCGCGGGTCTGCCCTCGCATCTCTGGCTCGCGGGCGGGCGGCTGGTCGCGGTCCATGCCGGCCTGCACGCGGGGTTGCACGGGCGCGACACGCCCGACCTGCGCGAACTGGCGATGTACGGGCTGACGACCGGCGAGACCGACGCCGACGGCCTGCCGGTGCGGATCGACTGGGCGCGCGACTACGACGGGGCGGCGGAGGTCGTCTACGGCCACACGCCCGTGGCCGAGCCGGTCTGGGTCAACCGCACGATCTGCATCGACACGGGCTGCGGCTTCGGCGGGCGCCTGACCGCGCTCCGCTGGCCCGAGCGCGAGCTCGTCAGCGTGCCCGCCGCCCGGCCCCACGCCGCGCGGCGCCGGCCCACCGCCTGAACCGGCTCACTCGACCGGCGCGAGCTCCATCGGCCGGTAGCGCGGCGCGCCGATCTCGGTGCCCTCGACCGGCGCCTCGGCGCGGTAGGGCACCCCGAGAAACCGGTCGACCGCGAAGAAGACGAGGCGCCCCTCGCCGAGCCGCGGCGCCGCGATCGCCGCGAAGTCGGGCACGCCGAAATTGCGGAGCTGCGGCTTGTTGTCCTGGTAGGGCGCGTCCGGGTCCTCGGCGGCGAGCGTCTCGCGGTAGGCGCGCTCGAACTCGGCCGGATCCTCGATCACGTCGTAGCGGAACTCCCGGGCGAAGTGATTGACGATCCTGGCGAGCACGGTCGCGCCGCCGTCGTCGAAGAGATCGGGAAAGCGCGCGAGGAGCGCGCCCTGGTCGGCGATCTCGCCCTCGCCCGGAACGACGACGACCGGCTTTCCGGCGTCGCTCAGCGAATAGATCATCGTCGGAAGGTCGTCCGGCATCGGTTCGTCTCCTTGTCAGTCCGCAGCGCTCACTCGACGACGTTCCAGGCCTTCTCGAGCCACGACCCGCCCATCTGTCGCATGGTCCCGGGCGGATCGGTCCGCTGGTACATCGCGGCCTCGCCGGTCAGCGGGTTGGTGGCGATGACGAAGTAGACATTGTTCCGCCCATCGCCCCAGTTGCTGTCGGCGACGGTGAATTTCGGCGGGTCGAGAACGTCGACGAGGTCGTCGCCGGCCGCGTCGATGCACCAGTCGAGATACGTGCGCTTCCAATCCGCCTTCCGGCCCGGGAGGTTGTGGGTGTAGGGAGCGCCGCTGGCGGTGATCTCCGCGCGCTCTCGCAGCGCCCTCTCGTCGCCCCAGTGCTCGGCCGCGTCGTCGAGCGCGGCGCGGAGGCTGGCGGCCACCGCTCCGGGGCTGAGCGGCCCGGCGGGACGGTTGGCGGCGGCGCCAGCGTCGATCAGGCCCCGCCGCGCGCCGGCGTTGAAGCCGTAGCTCCGGACGAGCGCGATCGAGGCGTCGTAGGCCTGCAGCGTGCGCGCCTCGGTGAGCGGGGCATCGCGATAGGCGGTGCCGGCATCGACGAGATGCGTCTGGACGTTGGCCGCCACGTCGGCCGGGGTCGCGCCCTTGAGCGGTTCGAGCGAGGGGTGGTTGGGCAGGCCGTTGAAGGCGTGGATGCCTTGGGTTTCGAGCGAGAGCATCGCCTCCGCGCGGCCCGAGAAGAGGCCGGCGAGCCCGGCGAGCACGGCCTGGCTTCGCTGGTGCGTCGTCTGGGTCGTGTCGGCCCCGAGGATTTCGGTGGTGTCGGGAGCGGTGCCGAAGATCGCGTCGTCCGCCGTCTCGGCAAAGCCCCCGCCCACCGACACCCATGGCGCGCGGACCGCGGTGACCGCCGTGATGAAGGCGTCCGAGGCGACGAGGTTGCGCACCGCCTGTTCCTGCTCCGCGCTCAGGTTGCGCGGCCCGAGGGCGTCGAGGCAGATCCGGGTCAGGGCCGCCACATAGCCGGCGCGGTCGGTGATCTCGGTGCCGGTCGAGACCTCGACGAGCTTGAAGACGCCCTGGCTCGAGGAGCCGTCGGCCGCGGGCGCGGTGGCCTCGGTCGAGTCGTAGATGAATGTGAAGCCGCGCGCGGCGCCGGCGCGCAGGAGCGCGAGGTCCACCTCCCATTCGAGATCGCCGTCCGCCGTGTTCGGCCGGCCGAGCGCATCGCGGAACTGCCCGGCGCCCGCCTCGAAGGCCTGGGCCAGCTCGCGGCGGTCGATGCTGTCAGCGTGCCGGGCGGCGGCGGTGGCGACCGAGTATTCGAGGCTGCGGATCAGCTGGTCCTCGCCTTCCGGGATCCGCGTGACCGCCGGGATCGGGTCGTCTCCGTTGGCCGGCGTGAAGACGCCCGTCGTCGCGATGTCGGCGAGCTGCGCCATGAAGGCCAGCGGATCGGTCTCGGCCATGCGGCGCACGCCCGCGGTCGCGAAGCAGGAGCCGACGGCGGCCTGCGTCACCGGCGTCATCAGCGCGGCGAGGATGACCTCTCGCGTCTCGGTGTCCGAGACCGCGTCGCCCGCGGCCTTGCCCGTGGCCGTGCGCAGCAGATGGAGGGCGGCGGGGTTCGTCGGCGCCTCGGCGTCGTCGAGGATCGCCTGCGCGCGCCCGGCGCTGGCGGGATCGGCCAGGGTCTCGAGGGTGCGCTCGATGTGCGCGGCGAGCGCCGGGGTCGCCCGCTGGTCCTCCAGCTGCCCCGGATGGAAGCGGAGATCGCCGAGCGCCCGCTCGAGCGTCTCCGAGTCGAGATCGATCTGGCCCTCCTCGTCGAGCAGCGCGCCCGCGAGATGCGCCGCGCGCTTGCGCTCGATCTCGGCGCGCTTGCGCGCCCGCTCGTCCCCGTCGCCGGTCGTCGGGTCGATCGCGGCGTCGCCCACCGGGTCGGGCTCCAGGTGATGGCCCTCGGCAACATAGGCGGCGGCGTCCTCGAAGAAGTCGCCGCCGAGATGCCCGCCCATCCGCAGCAGGTCCTCGGCATAGTCGCGCGCGGCCGCCTCGCCGCCGGGCAGCCGGCGCCCGTCCTCGGACGCGAAGCCGCTCTCCACGAGATCGGCGAGCGCGCCGACGCCCTCGGCCACCGCGTCGGGATGGCGGGCGGTGAGCGCCGCCTCGGAGGCCGCCACGGCGAGCGCCGGGTCGCGGGTGAAGGCCTCGATCAGCGCCGCCGCGGCGGCGTCGGAGAGCGGGTTGGGGCTGTCGGGCGCGAGCGCGCCGTGGCCGAGCGCCTCGGTCAGCCCCTTCTTGCCGCGCATGGCGCGGAGCTGCGTCTCGAGCTGCCGCGCGAGCGTCCGCGCCGCCTCGAGCTCGCCGCGCGCCTCCCCGATCGCGGCCTGGCGCGCGGCCTGCTCCGCGTCGGTGCCCGCGGGCATCGCCTCGGCCTCGGCGAGCCGCGCCTCGAGGGCCGCCACGGCCGCGCGGGCCCTCGCGAGCGAGTTCTCGTGGTCCGCGATCAGGTCGTCCGTCACCGGCGCGTCGCTGCCGATCGCCGCCTCGAAGCCGGCCATCGCGGTGCGCCGCGCGGCGGCGCGCCGGATCGCGTCCCGGCGCGCGCGCAGCGCCACCAGCCGACGCCCGGCCTCGCGGAGCGTCCCGAGCCCGGGCACGCCGGCGCCGAGCAGCTCGCGGATCTCCGCGCGCAGCGCCTCGAGCTCGCCGCGCTCCGCCTCGGTCGCGCCGGCGGGATCGCCGAGGTCGAAGATCTCGGTGAGCAGCCGGTCGACCGCCGAGAGCACCGCGTCGCGCGCCTTGACGAGACTGGCGACGAGCGAGAACAGCACCTTCCGCGCCTCGGGCTCCTCGCCCTTGGCCTCGAGCGCGTCGGCCTTCGACACCTCGCCCGGCGCCTGGCGGAGCGGCGGCAGATCGCCCGGCAGCGTCCGCACGAGCTCGGCGAGCCGCTTCTTGATCTCGGCGAGGCCGGCATCGCCGCCACGGGCCTCCTCGACCGCCCGGGCGACGGCCGCCTTGAGCGCGTCGATCGCCCGCGCGATCTCCGCGAGCGCGTCGGTCGTCTCGGCCGTGGCCAGCCGCTTCTCGAGCAGCGCGCGGGCCGCCGCGAGCCGGTCGCGCGTCTCGTCCGGCAGGCCGGGCGGGATCCGCAGCCGCTCGAGCCCGTCGGCGAGCAGCGCGAGCACCCGGGCGCGGACCGGATCGGCGGGCGCGGCCGTCTCCGGGCCCGGCGCCGGCGCCTCGGCCGTCGCCGCCCCCTTGGCGGCGGGCTCGACCGGTGGGGTCTCGTCGTCCTCCACCGCGACGCCCGCCTCGAGGATCCTGACCCGCGCGAAGGCCGAAACCCCGAGGCGCTTGAACATCAGCTTGACCCGGCGCGCGAGGCCGGGGATGCGCTTGCCCCCCTCGATGTCGAGCAGCAGGATCTTGGGCTTCGCGGGATCCTCGGTGTCGGTGCCCTCGGGCGCCTTGGTGCCCGCCGTGCCATAGACCCACGCCTTCGCGCCCGCCTTGCTCTTCACGAGGCTCGCGAGGCTCTTCGCCGGCTTCTTGGCGTGGAAGACGAAGCGCATCTCGGTCGGGTCCTTCGAGGGGACGCCGAGGGCGAAATTGTGCCGGCGGCGCCGCAGCCGGCCGGCGAAGCTGCGGATGTACTCGGCCTGCGCCGCCGGGCTCGCGAGCGCGTCGCCGTCCTCGCCGTCCTCGTCCTCCTTCTCCCGGCCCTCGTTCGCGAGCGTCTCGGTGAGCAGCGCGATGTCCGAGCGCACGGCGTCGAGCCGCTTCTGCAGCGGCTTGCCCATCACCTCGATGGTGTTGCTGAGCTCCTTCCTCGCGTCGGCGTCCTCGGCCGAGCGCGCGAGGATCTTCGCCTCGGCGACGACGTCCTTGGAGGCGGCCAGGATCTCGGCGACCGCGGCCTTCAGGCCCTTGATCTCGGGCTGCGTCGCGCCGTCCTGGATGCTGGCATGGGCCTTCTCGTAGCCCATCAGCGCCTTCTCGAACCCCGCGGCCGATTTGGTCAGCGCCTTCGGGCGTTCGCGCGACCACCAGGTGCGCGACAGTTCGCAAGTGGAATTGGTCTTCATCGGAGCCCCGTTGATCGAGGGCGGCCCTGCGGCGCGGCCGGCCGCCCGGAAACTGCGTTGCATAAATTCGTGATCAATCGACACGCGAAGAGTGCCGCAGCGGCGCCGCACATGCAAGCGCGATCCCGGCCGCGTCGGTTTGCCGGCCGCGGTCGGACGCGCCCCGCGCGGCGATAGCCCGGGCAAATCGTGACCCGCCGCGGCCGCGCTTTGGCTTCATCGCCGGGGGCGGGGGGTGTAGGGTGGCGACGGACAACGAGGAGGAGCCCATGCCGCGTCCCGCCCGCCCCGCCCCCCTGCGCGCCGTCCTCGGTCTCGGCGCCGCGCTCGCCGCGCTGGCGTGGGGGCCCGCACCGTCGGCCGCCGCGACCGAGGGCGAGCGGATCCGCGTCACCGGCGAGGTGATCGACACCTGGTGCTACTTCTCGGGCGTGATGGGCGGGCCCGACGCCGTGGTCGGCTCGGCGCACCACACCTGCGCGCTCTGGTGCGCGGCGGGCGGCATCCCGGTCGGCCTCCTGGCCGAGGACGGCACGGTCTACATGATCGTCAAGTGGAAGGGCGATGCCGGCGTCGCCGGCGACACGCTGCTCGCCGTGCAGAGCCACGAGCTGGTGGCCGACGGCGTCCTGCACGTGCGCGACGGCATCAACTACCTCTTCGTCGAGGAGGTGGTGGAGGACCGCGGCATCACCAACGTCAACCACGAGGAGTTCTTCGTGGTGCCGCCCTTCGCGATCCCCGAGCCCGAGTGAGAGGGAGAGACCCATGCGCCTGATCCGGACCGTCGCGGCCGCGCTCCTCGCCGCCCCCGCGCTCGTCGCGTCGCCCGCGCCCGCCGAGGGCGAGTTCGCCGAGGGCAGCCAGGTCACCGGCTGGGACAACCTCAACGGCCGCGAGCCCGCGACCTTCACCGCCGAGGTGACCGACATCGTCTGCGCGCTGACCGGCGACTGCCCGGAGGACTGCGGCGGCGGCGCCCGGCAGATGGGGCTGCTCCGCGAGGCCGACGGCGCGCTGGTGCTGGTCTCCAAGAACCGCCAGCCGGCCTTCAACGGCGGCATCACCGACATGCTGCCCTATTGCCGGCAGACCGTGGCGGTCGACGGCCTTCTGGTCGGCAACCCCGAGCTCACGGACACCAAGTTCTACCAGGTCTTCCTCGTGAGGCCCGAGGGCGCGGAAGAGTGGGCGAAGACCGACCGCTGGACCGAGGAGTGGCTCGAGGAGAACCCCGAGGCGCGCGGCAAGGAGGGCCCGTGGTTCCGCCACGACCCCCGGATCGCCGAGCAGATCGCGACGACCGGCTATCTCGGGCTCGGCCTCGAGACCGACCGGGAGTTCATCGAGGAGAACTATTGATGCGGGCGGCCGTCGCGGCGCTCCTCGCCGCGCTCGCCGGGCCGGTCGGCGCGGCCGAGCCGCCCGCGCCGCTGCCGATCGAGATCGAGGTGCGCTTCGATCTCGTCGACCACACCGGCCGGGCGGTGACCGAGGCCGACTATCGCGGCCGCCCGATCGCGATCTTCTTCGGCTATGCGAGCTGCGAGGCGATCTGCTCGGTCGCCCTGCCGCGTCTCGGCGCGGCGCTCGATCTGCTCGGCGAGGAGGCCGCCGGCCTCGCGCCGCTCGTCATCACGGTCGATCCCGGGCGCGACACGGTCGAGACCATGGGCCCGGCGCTCGCGCGCTGGCACCCGCGGCTGGTCGGCCTCACGGGCTCGGAGGCCGCGCTGGCCGCGGCGCGCGCCGCCTTCCAGGTCGAGGCCGAGGTGGTGACCGTCGACCCCGCGGGCGACCCGATCTACGCCCATGGCAGCTTCATCTACCTCGCGGGGCCCGACGGGCGGGTGCGCACCCTGCTGCCGCCGATCCTCGCGCCCGAGCGCATGGCCGAGATCATCGCCGCCCATCTCTGAGCGCCGCGCGGGCGCTTGACCGGCGGCCGCGGCGGCGGCAGTGTTCGCGGCGTGTTCCGGTTCCTGCACAGCGCCGATCTCCATCTCGGCCGGCGGTTCGGCCAGTGGCCCGAGGCGCTCGCCGGGCGGCTGACCGAGGCGCGGCACACCGCGCTCGCCCGGCTCGCGGCGGCCGCCCGCGCCGGCGGCGCCCGGGCGATCGTCCTCGCCGGCGACGTGTTCGACAGCCCGAGCCCCGCCCGCGCCACGATCCGGCAGGCGCTCGCCGCGATGGCGGCCGAGAGCGATCTCGGCTGGGTGCTGATGCCCGGCAACCACGACCCCGTCGCGGCCGAGGCGCTGTGGGAGGACGCCGCGCGCCACCGGCCCGCGAACGTCACCCTCGCGCTGGCGCCCGGGCCGCTGACGCTCGCGCCCGGAGTCGCGCTCCTGCCCGCGCCCTGTGCGCGCGCACGCCCGACGGACGACCCGACCGCCTGGATGGATGCGGCCGCGACGCCCGAGGGCGCGCTGCGGATCGGCCTCGCCCACGGCCCGGTGCAGACCTTCGGCGAGGAGGGCCGCTCGGTGATCGCGCCCGACCGCCCGGCGCGCGCGGGGCTCGACTACCTCGCCCTCGGCGACTGGCACGGCACGCTGCGGATCGGCCCCCGCGCCTGGTATTCGGGCACGCCGGAGCCCGACCGGTTCGGCCGGCCGTCGGGCTCGGCGCTCCTCGTCGCCGTCGCGGGGCCGGGCGCCGAGCCCGAGGTCGCGCCGGTGCCGACCGGGCTTTTCGCGTGGCGCGAGGCCGATCTCGCGCTCCTGCCGGGCGAGGATCCGGCCGCGCGCCTCGCCGCCGCGCTGCCGGCTGGCGCCCGGCGCGAGACGCTGGTCCGGATCCGGGCGAGCGGGCGCCTGCGTCTCGCCGAGCGGGCGGCGCTCCGTGCCGCCGCCGCCGAGGCCGCGCCGGACTTCGCCGATCTCGCGCTCGAGGAGGCCGGGCTCGGAGCCGAGCCCGAGGCGGCGGATCTCGACGCGATCGACCCCGGGCGGGGCGCGCTCCGCGCCGCGGCCGAGCGGCTGGCGACCGAGGCGGCGGATCCGGCCCTCGCGCCCGAGGACCGGGCGGCGGCGGAGGCGGCGCTGCTCCGCCTCCACGCCTATGTCGTCGAGGAGGGGTGAGATGCGGCTGCGCGCCCTGCGGATGGCCTCGCTCCGGCGCTTCGCCGATCGCGGCGTGGCGATCGAGGGGATCGGCGACGGCGTCTCGGTGCTCTCCGAGCCCAACGAGAGCGGCAAGTCGACCGCGTTCGACGCGCTCCACGCGCTGATGTTCGTGCCGCATCGCAGCAAGTCGAAGGAGGTGCAGGCGCTCCGGCCCTATGCCGGGGGCGCGCCGCAGATCGAGGCCGAGATCGAGACCGCCGACGGCCGCTTCCGGGTCGCCAAGCGGTTCCTCGGGCGCCCGGGCGCGTGGGTGCGCGATCGCGCGGGCGGGCTGGTCGCGCAGGGCGACGCGGCCGAGGCGTGGATCGCGGGCCTCCTCGGCGCCGGCGGGCCGGCCGGGCTTCTCTGGGTGCGCCAGGGCGCGACCGAGTTCGCCGCGGGTCGCGGCGAGGACCCGGAGCTCGCGGCGCGGCGCGATCTCGTCGCGGCGGTGTCGGGCGAGGTCGGCGCGCTCACCGGCGGGCGGCGGATGGAGCGGGCGCTGGCCCGGAGCCGCGAGGAGCACGCCGCGCTCGCCACCGAGACCGGCCGCCCCCGCGAGGGGGGCCGCTGGAAGGCGGCGAAGGCCGACGTCGAGCGGCTCGAGGCCGAACGGGCGGCGCTCTCGGACCGGGCGCAGGCGCTCGCCGAGGCGCTGGAGGCGCGGCGACGCGCCCGGCGGCGGCTGGCCGAGATCACCGCGCCCGAGCTGGCCGCGGCGCGCGAGCGCGCCCTCGCCGAGGCGGAGGCGG
>CAZWDE010000012.1:0-23231 GCA_964632555.1 uncultured Limibaculum sp. | reverse complement strand
GCTCGCCGGTCGCCATGCCGCCCTTGATGAACTCCACCACGGCGCAGGGCATGCCGTGCGCGATGCAGCGGAAGATCATGCCGAAGCCGGCGGTCGACTTGCCCTTGCCCTTGCCGGTGTGGACGATCACGAGGCCCTTCTCCTCGGTCTTCGTCGCCATGATCTTGTCGCGCGAGGCCTTCTTCTTGGCCATCTTGGCGGCATGGCGGGCGAGGTCGTCCTCCCGGCCGGTCCCGGGGCTCGTGTCGTCGGTCATGGGCGGGCTCCGTCGAGGGCCGCGTCGAGCGCGGCGTCGCAGTGGATGAAGACAGTGTCGAAGACCGGCAGCGGGCTGTTGGTCTCGGAGAGCAGCAGCCCCACCTCGGTGCAGCCGAGGATCAGGCAGTCGGCCCCGCGCGCGGCGAGACGCCCGGCGATCGCGACGAAGGCGTCGCGGCTCCCGGCGCGGATCTCCTCGCGGCAGAGCTCCTCGTAGATGACGCGGTGGGTCTCGGCGCGGTCCTCGGGCTCGGGCACCAGCGGGGCGAGGCCGCGGGCCTCGAGCCGGCCGGTGTAGAAGTCGTCCTCCATCGTGTAGGCGGTCGCCATCAGCCCGGGGCGCGCGTGGCCGGCGGCGCGGACCCGGAAAGCGGTCGCGTCCGCGATGTGGAGGAAGGGCACGCCGAGCGCGCCTTCGATCGCGGGCGCCACCTTGTGCATCGTGTTGGTCGCGAGGATCACGACCCCCGCGCCCGCGCGCTCGAGCGCCGCCGCCTCGGCCCCGAGCCGCCGCCCCGCCATGTCCCAGCGCCCGGCCGCCTGCAGCGCGGCGATCTCGGCGAAGTCGACCGAGCGCAGCAGGATCTCGGGGCTGTGGAGCCCGCCGAGCCGCTCCCGCGTGCGCTCGACGAGGCGCGCGTAGTAGAGCGCGGTCGAGGCCGCCGACATGCCCCCGAGGATGCCGATCGTGCGCATTCAGCCCTCCCGCATCGGCCGGTCTCCGGGCCGGGGGCATGCCGTCGGCCGGTCGGTGCCCGGCGCGGCCCGCGGGCAGAGGGGCGGGCGCGACCCGGTCACGGCGCGCCGCCGAGGCGCTTGCGGAGGTAGACGCGCGTGGTCGCGGGGTTCGGCGTCTCGAGGCGGCCGAAGACCTCGTAGCCGAGACCGGTGTAGAGCCCCTCCGCCTGGAAGCCGTAGGTGTCGACCACCGCCCCGGTCGCGCCGGCCGCGCGCCCCGCCGTCTCGAGCCGGAGCATCAGCGCGCGGCCGAGCCCCCGCCCGCGGATCTCCGGCGCGACCGCGAGATACTTCACGAAGAGCCAGCCATAGAGCACGTGACCGTAGACGCCGGCGAGAAGCCGCTCGCGGGCGCGCATCTCGAAGCCGATGGGCTGCGGCTCGAAGGGGTGACCGACCTGCGCGGCATGGGCGTCGAGCAGGGTCAGGATCTCGTCGGACAGGGCGCCGGTGCGGGCGGGCTCGACGGCGCGGATGTCGGCCGCGTCAGCCATGCGCGAGCTCGTCGAGGCGCGTGCGGGCGGCGTTGGAGCGGGGCTGCCAGAGGCCGCGGTCGATCGCCTCGCCGAGCCGCTCGGCGATCTCGCGGAGCGCCGGCGGGTTGACCTCGGCGATGAAGGCGCGGGTCGCCTCGTCCTCGAGGAAGGCGGCGTGGACGAGGTCGAAATGGTGGCCCTTCACCGCGCGCGTCGTGGCGGCGAAGGCGAAGAGATAGTCGACCGTCGCCGCGATCTCGGCCGCGCCCTTGTAGCCGTGGCGCTTCACGCCGTCGATCCAGCGCGGGTTGACGACGCGGGCGCGCACGACCCGGCCGATCTCCTCCTCGAGCGTGCGGATCACCGGGCGCTCGGGGCGCGAATGATCGTTGTGATAGACCGCGGGGGCCGCGCCGCGGAGATGCTCGACGGTCGCCGAGAGCCCGCCCTCGAACTGGTAGTAGTCGTCGCTGTCGAGCAGGTCGTGCTCGCGATTGTCCTGGTTCTGGACGACGGCGTCCACCTGCCCGAGCCGGGTCTCGAGCGCGGCGCGGTCGGCGCGCCCCTCCTCGCCGGCGCCATAGGCGTATTGCCCCCAGTGGAGGAAGCTTGCGGCGAGATCGGCGCGGTTCTCCCAGAGCCGCTCGTCGATCAGCGCCTGGAGCCCGGCGCCATAGGCCCCGGGCCTCGCGCCGAAGACGCGCGCCGCGGCGCGCGCCTCGCCGAGCCGCCCGCGCTCGGCGCGAAAGCGGGCGGCGGCGGGATTTGCCTCCGCGGGCTCGTCGAGCGCCATCACCGCGCGGGCCGCCGAGGCGACGAGATCGACCTGCGCCGGGAACGCGTCGCGGAAGAAGCCCGAGATCCGGAGCGTGACGTCGACCCGCGGTCGGCCGAGCGTGTCGGCCGGCAGGATCTCGAAGCCCGTGACGCGGCGCGCGGCGTCGTCCCACCGGGGCCGCACGCCCATCAGCGCCAGCGCCTGCGCGATGTCGTCGCCGCCCGTCCGCATGTTGGCCGTGCCCCAGGCGGTGAGCGCGATGGCGCGCGGCCAGTCGCCCTCGTCCTGCACGTGGCGCTCGATCAGCAGCGAGGCCGAGCGCCAGCCGAGCTCCCACGCCGCCCGCGTCGGCACGGCGCGCGTGTCGACCGAGTAGAAGTTCCGCCCGGTCGGCAGAACGTCCGGCCGCCCCCGCGTCGGCGCGCCCGAGGGGCCCGGCGCGACGAAGCGGCCGTCGAGCCCCGCCAGGAGCCCGGCGATCTCGCGCGGCCCCGAGGCGCGGAGCGCGGGGATCAGCTCGCCGTGCAGCGCCTCGATCACCGCGCGGGTCCGCGGCATCCGCGCGTCGATCTCCCGCGGCCATTGCAGCAGTTGCTCGCCGAGCCACTCGATCCGCTCGACCGTGTCGCCCACCGTGCGCCACGGCTCGACGACGCTCTTCGCCCGGAGGAGCTTGTGCCGTGGCCCCTCCCACGGCGCGCCGAGGTCGCAGTCGAGCGGGTCGAAGCCGAGGGCGAGATCCTCGGCGATCGCGCGCGGCAGCGCGGCGTCGCCGGGGCCGGAGCCCCGCGGGAGGCGGGCGAGCGCCAGCGCGAGGCCCCTTTCCTGCTCCGCCTCCGGCGCGCGGCCGAAGACGTGCAGCCCGTCGCGGATCTGGCTCTCCTTGATCTCGCAGAGCCACGCGTCGAGGCGCTGCAGCCGGCCCTCCGCGTCCGCCTGCGGGTCGATCCCGGCATCCGCGCCGATCCCGGAGCCCTCCAGCCGGTCGAGGATCTCGGCCCGCAGATGCGCCGCGCGGCGCGGGTCGAGGCCGAGCGCCTCGGTGTACTCGTCGACCAGCCCCTCGAGCTCGGCGAGCGCGCCATAGGTGCCGGCGCGCGTCATCGGCGGGGTCAGGTGGTCGATCACCACGGCGCCCGCGCGCCGCTTGGCCTGCGTGCCCTCCCCGGGGTCGTTGACGATGAACGGGTAGAGATGCGGCAGCGGCCCCAGCACCGCGTCGGGCGCGCAGGCCTCGGAGAGCGCGACGCCCTTCCCCGGCAGCCATTCGAGCGTGCCGTGTTTGCCCATGTGGACAACGGCGTGCGCGCCGAAGCTCTCACGGAGCCAGAGGTAGAAGGCGATGTAGTTGTGCGGCGGCGCGAGGTCGGGCGCGTGGTAGGTCGCCTCGGGGTCGATGTTGTAGCCGCGCGCGGGCTGCACCCCGACGACGACGTTGCCGAAGCGGTGAATCGAGAGCGCGAATCCCTCCGCCCCGCAGAAGGGATCGTCCTCCGGCCGCCCCCAGCGCGCCTCGACCGCCTCGCGAAAGGCGAGCGGGAGGCGGTCCCACCCCGCGCGGTAGGTCTCGAGCGGCACACGCTCCCCGCCCTCGCGTGAGGCGCGGTCGGCGAGCCAGTTGGTCGGCCCGGCGAGGATCGTCCGCATCAGCGCCGCGCCGTCCCGCGGCGCGCCCTCGACGCGGTAGCCCGCCTCCGCGAGCGCCTCGAGCACCGTGACCGTCGAGGCCGGCGTGTCGAGGCCGACGCCGTTCGCGAGCCGCCCGTCGCGGTTGGGGTAGTTGGCGAGCACCAGCGCGACCCGGCGCTCGGCCACGGGTGTCTCGCCGAGGCGCACCCACGCGGCCGCGAGCCGGGCGGCGCGGGCGATCCGCTCGCCATGGCCGCGGTGCGCGGCGATCCGGCACTCGGTCGCGGGGTCGTCCCACGCCTCGGCCTTGAAGGCGCCGACGCCCGCCAGCACGCGCCCGTCGACCTCGGGCAGCGCCACGTTCATCGCGATGTCGCGCGCCGAGAGCCCGCGCGTCCCGGCCTCCCACGCCGCCTCGGTGCCGCCCGAGAGGACGAGCTGGAGCACCGGCCGGCCCGGCGCGTCGAGCGGCGTCGGGCGATGCTCGGCGCCGCCCGAGCCCACCGCGAAGCTCGTCGTGGTCAGCACGACCGCGGGCGGGTCGGCCTCGAAGGCCTGCGCGAGCGTCGCGGCCGAGAGCGGGTCCTTGAGCGAGGCGACGAAGAGGGGCAGCGGATTGAGCCCCTCGGCCGCGAGCGCCTTCACGAGCCGGTTGACCGGGTGGAGCCCCGCGCCCTGGAGCAGCGCGCGGTAGAACACGACCGCCGCCACCGGCCGGCCCGGCACCCATCCCGCGCGCACGGTCTCGCGGTCCGCCGCCCCGGCGCCCGGCCAGTAATAGCCCGCGCGGAGCAGCGGCCGCGCGGCCGCCGGGCGCTCGGCGCGCCCCAGAAGATGGGCGGCATAGCGCAGGAAGTTGGCCGCGTTCTCGGGCCCGCCCTCGACGCAATAGGCCCAGAGCGCCTGCGCGTGCTCGGGCGCGAGGGTCGAGAGCGCGGCGAGCCGCTCGTCCGGCTTGTCGTCGCCCGGCAGGAGCGCGAGCGGCACCCCCGCCTCGCGGAGCCGCGCGGAGAACTGCTCGACGCCGTAGGGCCAGTAGGCCGCGCCGCCGAGGATCCGCGCCACCACGAGGCGCGAGCGCGTCGCCGTGCGGTCGAGATAGAGATCGACGGAGTAGTTGTGCGCGAGCCAGGCGAGGTTGGCGAGCCGGAGCGACGGCGCCTCCTCGCCCAGCGCCTCGCGCGCCTCGGCAAGCGCGGCGATCTCGGTGTCGGCCGCGGTGATCACCACGAGATCGGCGGGCGACTGCGCGGGATCGACGGGCTCGGTGCCGTCCTCGATCGCGCCCGGCGTGGCGGCGAGGAGATGCATCAGAGCGCCTTCTCCATGAAGACGCTCGAGCCGTTCTCGCGATAGGCGCCGAAGGGGCCGCGCCGCGCATAGCCGAGCCTCTCGTAGAGGGCGAGCGCGTCGGGGCTCGCAAGCCCGGTCTCGAGCCGCATCAGCGGGAAGCCTGCGGCGCGGGCGCGGGCCTCGAGCGCGGCGACGACGGCGCGGCCGACGCCGGCGCCCCGCGCGGTCCGCGTGGTGAAGACGCGCTTGAGCTCGGCATAGCCCTCGAGCGGCGCGTAGCCGCCGCACGCCACGGCCCGCCCGCCCCGCCGGGCGACGAGGAAGACGACCCGCGCCGCGACGAGCTGGTCGGGCGAGAAGGCGTGGCGGTGCTCCGGCCGGTAGAGGCCCGCGAGCTCGGCCTCGCTCTCGGCGATGAGCGCGAGCGCGTCCGGGTCCGTCACCGGCACCTCGGCGATGGCGAGCCCCGCGCTCATTCGGCGGCGGGCGCCTCGGCGGGCGCGAGGGCGGCGGCGAGCGCCGCGCGGGCGAGCCCCGCGTGGCCGATCGCGACGAGGCGCGTCGCGCGTGGCTCGCCGGGGGCGAAGGGGCGGTCGTAATGCGCCTCGACGCGGGGGCCGACCGCCTGGATCACGAGGCGCATCGGCTTGCCCGCGACGGCGGCGAAGCCCTTGAGGCGCAGAAGGCCCTGCGCCGCGACGGCGCGCGCCACGGCGGCGACGAGCGCCTCGCGGTCGGGCGCCTCGGGCAGGTCGATCACGCAGCTCTCGAAGGCGTCGTGGCCGTGGTCATGGCCGTGGCCGTGGTCATGGTCGTCGTGGTCGTCGTCGTGATGGCCGTCGTCGTCGTGGTCGTGGCGGTGGTGGATCTCGGCCCGCGCCGCGAGATCCTCCGCCACGTCGAGCCCGAGGCCGAGCAGCACCGCCGGGTCGACCGCGCCGTGCTCGGCCGCCACCACCGGCACGCCGGGGCGCAGCCGGGGGCCGAGCCGCGCCGCGAGCGCCTCGGCCGCGGCCTCACCCATCAGATCGCGCTTCGAGACGACCACCATGTCGGCGCTCGCCAGCTGGTCCTCGAAGAGCTCGGCGAGCGGCGTGAGGTGGTCGAGCGTCGGATCGGCCGCGCGCTGCGCCGCGAGCGCCGCCTCGTCGGCCGCGAAGCGCCCCTCGGCCGCCGCCGGCCCGTCGACCACCGCGATCACCCCGTCGAGGGTGACCGCCGTGCGGATCTCGGGCCAGGCGAAGGCGCGAAGCAGCGGCTGCGGCAGGGCGAGGCCCGAGGTCTCGATCACGATGTGCTCGGGCGGTGCGCCGCGCCCGATCAGCCGGGTCATGCTGGGCACGAAGTCCTCCGCGACGGTGCAGCAGAGACAGCCGTTCGAGAGCTCGACGATGTCGTCCTCGCCGCACTCGGCGACGCCGCAGCCGCGCACGATCTCGCCGTCGACCCCGAGATCGCCGAACTCGTTGATGACGAGGGCGATCCGCCGGCCGCCGGCATGGGCGAGCAGATGGCGGATCAGCGTGGTCTTGCCGGCGCCCAGAAAGCCGGTGACGACGGTGGCGGGGATCTTCGGCATGTCTCTCGCGCTCGGCTCCCTCGGCGAGGACGGGCACGGGGGCGGAGGGGGCGTTTCCCGCTCCGGCCGCGCGCCACGGTGCACCCCGCCCGTGTTGCGGTTCGGCGCCGGGTCTCCGGCGCGGGCGAGGCAGGTCTCCTGGCTCGCGGGTCGCCGCGCGCGCCCGCCTTCCCGGGGCATTCCCCAGTGGCGTTCCGGGCGCGCGCTCGCCGCTGACAGTCGCGGGGGCGGCTGCGGGTCGAGACCCCCGGTGTGGGTCGGCCCCTCCGCGCATTCCCTTTTCATCCCACGCCGGGATCGTCCGGCGGCGGGAACCTCGCGCGCATCATGGCGGCAGGGCGGCCCCGACTGTCAAGGGGGCGCGACACCGGCCCGCCCGGCGGCGAGGGCGCGTATCCGCTCGGCGGCGGCCTCGGGCGTCGCGACCGTGTCGGCGACCGCCGGCCTCGACGGGCGCGCCACCATCACGACCGGCAGGGCGAGCGCCCGGGCGGCCGCGAGCTTCGCCGCGGCCGGCCCGCCGGCGTTCTTCGCGACCAGATGGGTGACACCGAGGCGGCGGAAGAGCGCGGCCTCGGCCTCCGGATCGTCGGGCGGCAGGCCCGTGACGAGCCCGAGCGCGGGGTGCGGGGGCATCGGCTCGGGCGGCGCCACGGCGCGGAGCGTGAGCGCGAGGTCGCGCCGCTCGAGGAAGGGGGCGAGACCGCCCGGCCCGGTGGCGAGGAAGGCGTGCGCCCCGCCGGGCAGCGCGGCCGCGGCGGCCGCGAGGTCCGGCGCCGTCTGCCACCGGTCGCCGGGGCCCGGCCGCCAGCCCGGGCGCTCGAGCCGGAGCAGCGCGCAGCCGGTCGCCGCCGCGGCCTCGGCCGCCTGCGCGCCCATCCGCGCGGCGAAGGGATGGGTGGCGTCGACGAGGATCTCGACCCGCTCGGCGCGGAGATGCGCCGCGAGCCCCGCCGCGCCGCCGAACCCGCCGCGCCTGACCGGCACCGCATGGGTGGCGGGCGCCTCGGTCCGCCCGGCGAGGGCGGCGGTGACCGCGAGACCGGGCTCGCCCGCCAGCAATGCGGCGAGCGCGCGCGCCTCCGCCGTGCCGGCGAGGATCAGCACGCGCATCACGCGGGTCGCGCCCCGTTCTCGTCGGCGAGCGCGGCCACGCGGCCCGCCCGGTCGACGACGAGGACATCGACCGCCACCGGCGCGCCGGAGAGCACCCCGAGCGCGGTTCGCCGGGCCCGCTGGGCGACGGCCGGCGCGAGGCCGGGCGCGAGCGCGAGCGCCTCCATCGCCGTGTTGGCCCGCGCCACGCGCGGGTCGCCCGCCAGCGCCGCCAGCGCGGCGAAATCCACCCGGGACCGCGCGGAGTGGAGGTCGAGCGCGCCCTGCCCGAGCTTCGCGAGCTTGGCGAAGCCGCCCGCGATCGTCAGCCGCGGGATCGGGTGGCGCCGGAGGTACTTGAGCAGCCCGCCCGCGAAGTCGCCCATGTCGAGCATGGCATGGGGCGGCAGGGCGAACCGCGCCTGCGCCGCCGCCTCCGAGGTCGAGCCGGTCGAGCCGACCGCGTGGGTCACGCCGTTCGCCCGCGCCACGTCGATCCCGCGGTGGATCGAGGCGATCCAGGCCGCGCAGGAATAGGGCTTCACGATCCCCGTGGTGCCGAGGATCGAGAGACCGCCGACGATCCCGAGCCGCGGGTTCCAGGTGCGCTCGGCGAGCGCCGCGCCGCCCGGGACGGCGATCTCGACGTCGAAATCCGCGGGCGCGCCCGCCTCGGCCGCGACCTCGGCCAGCGCCTCCGCGATCATCCGCCGCGGCACCGGGTTGATCGCCGGCTCGCCGGGCGGGATCGGAAGCCCCGGGCGCGTCACGGTGCCGACGCCCTCGCCCGCGCGGAGCACGGTGCCCGAGCCCGGCGGGCCCGGCGCCACGGTCGCGCGGATCGTCGCGCCGTGGGTCACGTCCGGGTCGTCGCCCGCGTCCTTGGTGACGGCCGCGCGCGCCCAGCCCGGTCCCGCCGCCGCCTCGGCGAGCGCGAAGACCGCCTCCTCGCCCCCCGGCAGCCGGATCGCCACCGGGTTCGCCCAGCCGAGCCCGAGCACCGCGCGCGCCGCCGCCCGGGCCGCCGCGGTGGCGCAGGCGCCCGTGGTGTAGCCGGTCCGCAGGTCCCCGTCGGGCTTCCGTTGCATCAGGCCGCGATCCTACATAGGGAGCGTCGCCGGCGCCATCGCCGCCCCGAACCTCCGAGCGCGACCCAGATGAGCCACGACCGACCCGCCGCCCCGCCGATGCCGGCCGCCCCCGCGCTGCCGGGCGGGCTGGTCTGGCCCGACTTCCCCCCGGGGCTCGTCTGGCTCGCCGGCGCCGGCCCGGGCGACCCGGGGCTCCTGACGCTGCACGCGCTGCACGCGCTCCGCCAGGCCGACGTGATCGTCTACGACGCGCTCGTCGATCCGGCCGTGCTGGAGTGGCGCCGGCCGGGCGCCGAGACCGAGTTCGCCGGCAAGCGCGGCGGCCGGGCCTCGCACACCCAGGCGGGCATCTCGGCGCGGCTGATCGCGCTCGCGCGGGAGGGGCGCCGGGTGCTCCGGCTGAAGGGCGGCGACCCCTTCGTCTTCGGCCGCGGCGGCGAGGAAGCGCAGGCGCTGGTCGCCGCCGGCGTCGCCCTGCGCGTGACGCCCGGGATCACCGCGGGGATCGGCGGGCTCGCCTATGCCGGCATCCCCGTCACCCATCGCGACGTCACGCAGGTGGTGAGCTTCGTGACCGGGCACGACCAGTCGGGCCGCCCGCCGCCGGTCGACTGGGCGGCGCTCGCGAAAAGCTCGCCCGTCATCGTCCTCTACATGGCGATGAAGCATCTGCCGACGATCTCCGAGGCCCTGATGGCGGGGGGCCGGGGCCCGGACGAGCCCGTGGCCGTGGTGGTCGACGCGACGCGGCCCGACCAGAGGGTGCTCGAGACCACGCTCGGCCGTGTGGCGGGCGACGTGGCCGACACCGGCCTCGGCCCTCCCGCCATCGTGTGCGTCGGCCGGGTGGCGCTCCTCCGGCAGGCGCTCGACTGGCTCGGCCAGGCGCGCGGCGAGCCGGTGCGCGCGGCCGACCCGCTCGGCGCGCTCGCCCGGCGCGGCGGCTGAGGGGCGATGCGCGGGATCGTGATCGCGGCGCCCGCCTCGGGCGCGGGCAAGACCGTCGTGACGCTCGGCCTTCTCGGGGCGCTGGCGCGGCGCGGGCTGGCCGTGCGCGCGGCGAAGTCGGGGCCGGACTACATCGACCCGCAGTTCCACGCCGCCGTCCTCGGCCGGCCGTCGGCCACGCTCGACGCCTGGGCGATGGACCCGGCCGAGCTCGCCGCGCGGGCCTCGGCCGATCCCGGAGAGCTCCTCGTCGTCGAGGGCGCGATGGGGGTGCTCGACGGGGCGCGGGAGGGCGGCCGGGGCTCGGCGGCCGATCTCGCCGCCGCCCTCGGGCTTCCCGTGGTGCTGGTGCTCGACATTTCGGCGAGCGCGCAGTCGGCCGTGCTGGCGCCCCTCGGCCTTCGCGCGGCGCGGCCCGGCCTGGCGCTCGCGGGCGCCATCCTCAACCGCGCGGGCTCGCCGGCCCATGCGGCGATGGCGCGGGAGGCGCTGGCGCGGGCGGGCGTGCCGGTCCTCGGCGTCCTGCCGCGCGACCCGGGCCTCGCGCTGCCCTCGCGCCATCTCGGCCTCGTGCAGGCGGCCGAGCTCCCCGGGCTCGCGGCGCGTCTCGAGCAGGCCGCCCGGGCCGTCGGGACCGGCGTCGATCTCGACGCGCTCTCGGCCGCCGCCCGGCCCCTGCCGCCATCGGGCCGTGCCCGTCCGCTGCCCCCGCCCGGCCAGCGGATCGCGGTCGCCGCCGACATCGCCTTCGCCTTCGCCTACCCGCACATGCTCGCGGACTGGCGCGCCGCGGGGGCGGAGGTGCGGGCGTTCTCGCCCCTCGCCGACGAGCCGCCCGGCGCCGCGGCCGACGCCGTGGTCCTGCCGGGCGGCTACCCGGAGCTCCACGCCGGCCGGATCGCCGCCGCCGCCCGCTTCCTCGGCGGCCTCCGCGCCGCCGCCGCCCGCGGCGCGACCGTCTATGGCGAGTGCGGCGGCTACATGGTCCTCGGTGCGGGGCTCGTCGACGCCGGGGGCCGGCGCCACGCGATGGCCGGGCTCCTGCCGCTCGAGACCACCTTCGCCGAGCGGCGGCGCGCGCTCGGCTACCGGCGGCTGCGCGCGCTCGATGGAAGCCCCTTCGCCGGGCGCTTCGCCGCCCACGAGCACCACCGCGCGACGATCCTCGCCGAGGGCGACGCGCCGCGGCTCTTCGCGGCCGAGGACGCCGCCGGCGCGCCCCTCCCCCCGATGGGCCTCCGCGTCGGCCGCGTCGCCGGCTCCTTCGCCCATCTGATCGCGCCGATCGCCGGGTGAGCGCGCTCCGGGCCTCCGGGCGCCGGGCGGGCGCCCGGGGGCCCGGAGCCCTCAGCCGGTCCGGCGCGGCGCCGACCTCTCGGGCCGCAGCACATGCGCGTGGCCCGCGTCGTAGAGCGCGCTGTCCTCGAACGCGGCCGCGCCGAGCGCCCGCCCGACGAAGACGAGCGCCGTCCGCGTGATCTTCGCCGCGCGCACCCTCTCGCGGATGTCGGCGAGCGTGCCGCGCAGGATCGCCGCGTCCGGCCAGCCGATCCGGTAGGCCACCACCACCGGGCAGTCGGCGCCGTAGAGCGGCGCGAGCACCCGCTCGATCTCCCGGAGGTTCCGGATCGAGAGATGGATCGCGAGCGTCGCCCCGGTTCGCCCGAGCGTCTCCAGATCCTCGCCCGGCGGCATCGGCGATGCCTTGCCGGCGGTGCGCGTCAGGATCAGCGTCTGGCTCACCCCGGGCAGCGTCAGCTCGCGCCCCATCGCCGCCGCCGCCGCCGCATAGGCCGGCACGCCCGGCACGATCTCGTGGGGAATGCCGAGCGCCGCGAGCCGCCGGATCTGCTCCGCGATCGCGCCGTAGAGCGAGGGGTCGCCCGAATGCACGCGCGCCACGTCCTCGCCGCGCTCCTGCGCCGCCGCCATCTCGGCGACGATCTCCTCGAGCGTCATCGCCGCCGTGTCGCGCACGAGCGCCCCCTCGGGCGCGCCGGCGATCACGGCCTCGGGCACGAGCGAACCCGCGTAGAGGCAGACCGGGCAGCGCGCGATCAGCCGCGCCCCCTTGAGCGTCAGCAGTTCGGGATCGCCCGGCCCCGCGCCGATGAAATGCACCGTCATTCCGCCTCCGTCCGCGTCCGCGCCGCGTAGCCCCGCGGCGTGTAGAGCCACGTCCCCCCGGCGCCGGCGCGCCCGTCGCCCGAGCGCGCCGCGCGCGAGGCGGAGGAGCCGACCAGCACCACCGTCAGCATGTCCACCTCCGCCGTGTCGAGGCTGGCGAGGGTGCGCGCCGCGAGCCGCTCGCCCGGGCGGCCGAGATCGCGCGCGAGCAGCGCGGGCGTGTCGGGCGGGCGATGCGCGAGGAGGATCTCGCGCGCCTCGCCGAGAAGCGTCCTCCGTCGCGCCGAGACGGGGTTGTAGAGGGCGATGACGAAATCCCCCTCGGCCGCGGCGCGCAGGCGGCGCAGGATCGTCTCGCGCGGGGTCAGGAGGTCGGAGAGCGACACCGCGCAGAAATCGTGGCCGAGGAGCGCGCCGGCCCGCGCCGCCGCCGCCTGCAGCGCCGAGATGCCGGGCGCGATCACGATCTCGGCGCGCCGCGCGGCGGGCGACACCGCGCCCCGGTCGAGAAGCTCCATCACCAGCGCGGCCATCGCGTAGATCCCGGGATCGCCCGAGCAGACGAGCGCGACGCGGGCCCCCTCGCCCGCCCGCTCGAGCGCGTAAGCGCAGCGTTCGGTCTCGGCGCCGAGCGGAAAGTCGCGGAGCGCCTTGCCGGTGGCGAGGGGCCCGAGCAGGTCGAGATAGAGCCCGTAGCCGACGATCTCCTCGGCCTCGGCGACGAGGCGCGTCGCCTCGGGCGTCCGCCAGTCCGCCGCGCCGGGGCCGAGGCCCACCACCGCGAGGCGCCCGCGCGGCCGGCCCGGCTCGCCGCCCTCGCCGATCTCGGCGGCGGCGACCGTGGCGTTGGCGGTCTTGCGCTTGGCGATCGCGAGCGTGGCGGCCGGGCCGGCGGCCGCGAGCGCCGCGCCCTCGGCGACGCCGTGGCAGCCGACCTCGGCAAAGACCGTGGCCGACGGCGTGGCGAGCCGCGGCGTCTCCCGCTCCAGCCGGTCGGGCGGGAAGAAGCGCGCCTCGACGCCGAGCGCGGCGGCGAGCGCGTGCACCGCCGCCTCGTCCGCCTTGAGATCGACCGAGACGACGCGGGCGACCTCCGCCTCGGCATAGCCCGCCTCGGCGAGGGCGCGCCGGGCGAGGCCGATCAGCTCGTCGGCCGGACAGCTCCGCGCGCAGCCGACCCCGAGCGCGAGGCGGGGCCGCCGCCAGACGAGAGGCTCGGCCCCCTCGACGGCGAGCACCACCGGCTCGGCCGGCTCCGGCGCCACGGTGACGCTGGGTCGGGTAGCGAGCGGCGCGAGCCAGCCGGCCCGCCCCGAGAGCCGCGCCGGCCGCCCGGCGAGCAGCCCCGCCATCGCGGCCTTGGCGTCCGCGGGCCGCTCGAGCCGCCAGCCGGGCGGAGGCGCGTCGAGCGCGACGCCGAGGGAGAGATCCCCCGCCGTGGTCACCGCGGCCTGCCCGCCGAGCGCGTCGGCGAGGCGCACCGCGAGCGCGTTCGCCCCGCGATGGCCGCCGAGCAGCGGCACCGCCGCCGAGCCGTCCTCGGCGAGCGCGACGACCGGCGGCTCCGCGCCCTTCCGCGCCAGCACCGGGGCGAGCGCGCGGATCAGGATCCCCGCCGCCATCACGCCGACGACCGGCCGCCCGGCGAGGAAGAGCGCGCGCAGGTGCTCGGCCACCGCCCCCGGGACGTCGGGGATCGCGACATCCGCCCCCGCGCGCCCGTGCAGCGCCCCGCCAAGCGCCGCGGCCGCGCGGCGCGCCGTCGCCTCGGCCGAGGGAGCGATGAAGACCACGACCGGCGGCTCAGACATGGGGGTCCTCCCCGGGCACGAGGATCATCGAGAAATAGGGCGCGTCCTCGGGCGCCTCGGCGAGCGGCAGCACCCGCTCGCGACCGAGGCTCGCATGGGACACGTAGACCGCCCGCCCGGCGCGTCCGGCCCGCAGGAGCGCCGCGCGGAGGCGCGGCAGGTGGCGCCCGACCTTGACGATCGCGACCGCCCCGGGCTCGGCGAGGCGCGCGGCGAGCGCATCCTCCGCCATCGGCCCCGGCAGCACGGCGACCGGCTCGGTGCGCGCGCAGAGCGGACGCCCCGCCGCCGCCGCACAGGCCGCGAGCGAGCTCACCCCCGGCACCACCACCACCGGGTGGCGCGGCGCGATGCGGGCGTGGAGATACATGAACGAGCCGTAGAAGAGCGGGTCGCCCTCGCAGAGCGCCACGACGTCGGTGCCCGCCGCGAGATGCGCCGCGATCCGCGCGGCGGCCGCGTCGTAGATCGCCTGCGCCGGCGCCCGGTCCGGCACCATCGGCACGCGGATCGCGATCTCCTCGGCATCCGCCGGGATCGCCTCCGCCGCGATCGAGCGGGCGAAGCTCTCGCCGTGCTCGGGCGCGGGCCAGGCGATCACGCGGGCCGAGCGGATCAGGCGATCGGCCTTCAGCGTCATCAGCTCCGGGTCGCCCGGGCCGAGGCCGACGCCGTAGAGGGTCCCGCTCATCGCCGGACGAGGCTCCATTGCGTCACCGGCATGGCCGGGCGCCAGCCGGTGACGCCGCCGAGCGGCTCGGCCCGGGCGGTCGAGATGCGGACCAGCTCCCCGCCATGAGCCGCCGCGAGCCGCGCGAGCAGCGCCTCGCTCTCGAGCGTGACGGCGTTGGCGACGAGCCGGCCCGGGGGGCGGAGCGCGGCGAGCGCCACCGCGACGGCCGCCTCCGAGAGCCCGCCGCCGAGGAAGACGGCGTCCGGGGCGGGCAGCCCCGCCAGCGCCTGCGGCGCCGCGCCGGCGACGATCTCGAGCGCGGGGGTGCCGAGGCGGCGGGCGTTCTCGGCGATCAGCGCCCGGCGGTCCTCGCGCGGCTCGATTGCGATGGCCGCGGTGCGGGGCGCGGCGCGCAGCCACTCGATCGCCACCGAGCCCGCGCCCGCGCCGATGTCCCAGAGCAGCCCGCCGGGCATCGGCATCAGCTTCGCGAGCGTGGCGGCGCGGACCTCGCGCTTGGTCATCGTGCCGTCATGGGCGAAGAGCGCGTCGTCGAGCCCCGGGACGGCCGGCGCGAGCGGCGCCCCGGGCCCGGCCACCACCTCGACCGCGAGCGTGTGGAAGGCCGGCGCCGGCCGCCCCCCGGCCCAGTCGACCGCCGTGCCCTCGGTCCGGCTTTCGTCCGGCCCCTCCATCGCGGCGAGCGCGGCGAGGCGGCTCCCGCCCATCCCGCGCCCGGCGAGCAGCCGGCCGAGGCGCGCCGGCGTCTCCGGGCCGTCGGCGAGGACGAGGAGCCGCGCGCCCGGCTGCAGATGCGGCACGAGCGCCTCGACGGGGCGGCCATGCGCGCTCAGGCAGGCGAGCGAGGCCATCGGCCAGCCCATCCGGCAGGCGGCGTGCTGGAAGGCCGAGACGGCCGGATAGAGCCGCCGCTCCGCCTCCGGGAAGGCCGCGGCGATCCGCTCGCCCACCGAGAACCACAGCGGGTCGCCGGTGGCGAGCACCGCGACGGCCCGACCGCGGAGCGCGGCGAGGCGCTCGATCAGCGCGTCGAAGGGCGAGGGCCAGGCGATGCGCTCGGCGGCGAGGCCGTCGGTGAGCGCATGGTGGCGCGCCCCGCCGACGATCACCTCGGCCCGATCGAGCGCCGCGCGGGCCGCGGGCGCGAGGCCGGCCATCCCCTCCGCCCCGATCCCGACGACATGAAGCCAGAGCGCGCTCACGCGAGGCCGCCCGCGAGCGCGTTGACCGCCGCCGCGGCCATCGCCGAGCCGCCGCGCCGGCCGCGCAGCGTGAGGAACGGCACGCCGCGGGGATCGGCCGCGAGCGCCGCCTTGCTCTCGGCCGCCCCGACGAAGCCCACGGGGAAGGCGAGGATCGCGGCCGGCCGCGGCCAGCCGGCGTCGAGCAGCTCGAGCAGGTGGAAGAGCGCGGTCGGCGCGTTGCCGATGGCCACCACCGCCCCGGCGATCCGCTCCTCCCAGAGCTCGACGGCCGCCGCCGAGCGCGTGTTGCCGATGGCGCGCGCCCGCTCGGGCACCGCCACGTCGTTGAGCGTGCAGGCGACGCGGACCCCCTCGGGCAGGCGGCTGGCGATCACCCCCGACGCGACCATCCGGCAGTCGCAGAGCACCGGCGCGCCCCGCCCGAGCGCCGCGCGGGCCGAGGCCGCGACGTCGTCCGACCAGGCGAGGCGGGCGGGAACGTCGGTCATCCCGCAGGCATGGACGAGGCGCACCGCCACGTCGCGGAGGTCCTCGGGCAGGTGATCGAGCGGGGCCTCGGCGCGGACGGTGGCGAAGCTCTCGGCATAGATCCGCGCGGGATCGCGCTCGTAGCGGAGCCGCGGGGCGGGGAGCCGCGCGAGCGCCGGCTCGCCGGCGCCGAGGATCCACGCCTCCTCGGCCTCCGCCGCCGCCCGCTCCGGCCCCTCGAGGCCGCGCGCCTCGAAGAGCGGCGCGAGCGCGCCCTGCGTGTCGAGAAGGGCGAAGCGCTCGGCGAGGAGCCGCACCTGCGCGGCGTCCTTCACCTCGCCCGCGCGCGCCTCGAGCGGCACGAGCGAGGGATAGACCTCGGCGATGCAGATCGCGCGGCGGGGCGGCGCGAGCCCGGTCTCGAAGGGCCAGACCTCGGCGGCCTCCCCGAGCGCGCGCCGCAGCCGCTCGAGCGCGGCGATGCCCGTGAGCGCCTGCCCGCCGACCGAGCCCGCGCCGGCGAGCTGCCACACCGATTTGGGCTTGGCGCCCTTGAGCGCGCGCTGGCGGGTCTCGACCACGCGCCATTCGGGCGGCAGCCGCTCGCCATAGCCCGCGGGCTTGGTGCGCGGCAGGCCGGGATGCTCGGCCTTCGCGCCGTTGCCCCAGAACGGCCCCTGGCCCGGCCACGCCGCGTTGAGCCGGGCGGCGAGGGCGTAGCGGTCGTTGGCGTTGTCGGGCGTCTCGGGCAGCGCCTCGCCGAGCATTTCCCAGAGCGGGGCCCAGCCGGGCCTTCCGCAGAGCCGCTCGGCGACGCCGGCCGGGTAGCCGAACGGGAAGTCGAAGCCCGCCAGAACGCGCCGGCCGGCCGCCGCCTCGGCGCGCAGGAGCGCGGCGATCTCGGCCATGGCGGCGGCGCGGGTGGGCGGGTTGGCGCCGAGCCTGCGCCCGTCGCGCCCGATCAGCGTCCACCAGATGCTGTCCGGCCCCGTGGCGGGCTGGGCGGCGGCGGACCAGTCGACGACGAGATAGGCGTCGAAGAGCGGTCGGTTCACCCGCGGCCCTTCATGTGGCGGCGCACGCTCTCCGGCCCGTGCGGGTGGTCGGCGTGCGGATAGGGCGGATGGTGATGCGCGTGGTCGTGACCGTGCCCGTCGTGATGGTGGTCGTGGTGATGGTGGTGGCCGTGCGCGTCCTGCGCCGCGAGCCGGCAGGCGCCCGTGCAGAAGCTGTCGCAGAGCGCGCACTCGGCGACGTTGGAGCCCGGCGCCTGCGCCCCCTGCCCCTCGACATGGTGGTGGTGGCTCTCCTGCGGCATCCCCACCTCGGCCTCGAAGCCGAGCACCTGGGTGCGGTACTTGCAGAGCGCGCAGTTCATCGCGGTCTGCCCCTCGAGGATCTCCGTCGCGCGCTCGGCGAAGGTGTCGATCACCCCCGGATGGCAGCCGAGATAGCCCGCCTTGACCCACTGGATGCCCGGATGGCGCTCCGCGACCATGTCGGCGAAGCCGTAGATCCGGTCGATCAGCACGCCGGTGAAGAGGAAATAGGGGAACACCACGACCCGGGCGTAGCCGAGCTTCGCCACATGCTCGAGGCAGGGCTCGACGAGGGGGAAGGTGACGCCCGAGAAGCCGGTCTCGCACCAGCCGAAGCCCATCCCCTCCCAGAGCATCCGCGCGATCTTGGCGACGTTGGAGTTGGCGTCGGGGTCCGAGGCGCCGCGGCCGATCACGACGAGGCAGGTCTCGTGCGGCGACACCGGCCCGTGGGCGGCGTCGGCCTTGGCCATCGCGGCGGCCACGCGCTCCGACGCCGCGCGGATCATCTTCGGATCGACGCCGAGCTCGCGGCCATAGTCGATGCGGATGCCGTGCTCGGCGGCGTAGGCGCGCAGCACCGAGGGGATGTCGTTCTTCGCGTGCATCGCGGCGAAGAGCATGCCCGGCACCGCGAGGATGCGGTCGCAGCCCCGCTCCCGCAGCCGGTCGAGGCCCGCGCGGATCACCGGATTGGCGAATTCGAGATAGCCGTGCTCCACCGGCCAGTCCGGCAGGCGCCCCGGCAGATGCGTCACGAGCTCGGCGAACTCCGCGACCGCGGCCCCCGAGCGCGAGCCGTGCCCGCACAGCATGACGCCGATGCGGCTCACCGCGCGGTCCGGGTCCGGCGGCGGGCGAGGAGCAGCACGGCGGCCGAGAGCGCCGCGGCGAGGCCGAGCGCCGCGAGGTGCGCGTGCCCGTCGAGGGGCGCGAGGTGGCCGGGATGCGCGGCGGCGGATCCGGCGAGGCCGGCCCACAAGGGCGCGGCGGCGAGCGCGGTGCGCAGGAGGGTCATCGGGTCGTCTCCATGGGCCGGATCCGGGTCCGGGCGTTGCGGCGCGGACGCCGCCCGTGGCCGACCCGCGACGGTGCGCCCGCGGGGCGCCGCCGCTTCGGACGACGCGCGGGGCCGCCCCCGGCGGGGGTCGGCGGCGCCGCGCTTCCGGTCAGCCGCGAGGCATCGTCCGCCCCGAGCGCTAGCAGAGGGCCCGGCCCCCCGCAAGCGCGGGGCGCGGGCGGGCCAAACGATCGCCGGCGAAACGAATATTGCGTCGCACAAATTTCACTATCGCTTGTCGCGGGGCGTTGGTAACGTGGGTGTGACAGGTTGAGGGAGGGTGCATGTTCGCGTTGACCGGACACAAGGCGCTCGTTGTCGGGGTCGCCAAC
Organism: uncultured Limibaculum sp.; assembly: GCA_964632555.1. Taxonomy (GTDB): domain Bacteria; phylum Pseudomonadota; class Alphaproteobacteria; order Rhodobacterales; family Rhodobacteraceae; genus Thermohalobaculum. The sequence goes on along the minus strand of CAZWDE010000012.1, from coordinate 4,330 downwards.
GAGCAGTCGATCGCCTGGGGCTGCGCCCGCGCCCTGCGCGACCAGGGGGCGGATCTCGCGATCACCTATCTCAACGAGAAGGCCGAGCGGTTCGTCCGCCCGCTCGCCGAGGAGATCGGCGCCGAGATCATCATGCCGCTCGACGTGAAGAACGACGGCGAGGCCGACGCGCTCTTCGGCGAGATCCGGCAGCGCTGGGGCAAGCTCGACACGCTGGTGCACTCGATCGCCTTCTGCCCGAAGGAGGACCTGCACGCCCGGGTGCTCGACTGCTCGGCCGAGGGCTTCGGCGTCGCGATGGACATCTCGGTGCACTCCTTCCTGCGCATGGTGCGCCGCGCCGAGCCGCTGATGGCCGAGGGCGGCACCTGCATGACGGTGAGCTTCTACGGCTCGGAGAAGGTGGTCGCGAACTACAACATCATGGGGCCGGTGAAGGCCGCGCTCGAATCGGTGGTGCGCTACGTCGCGGCCGAGCTCGGGCCCAAGGGGATCTCGGTCCACGCGCTTTCGCCCGGCCCGCTCAAGACGCGCGCCGCGTCGGGCATCGCCCATTTCGACGAGCTGCTCAACGAGGCCTCGGAGCGCACGCCGACCCACATGCTCGCCACCATCGAGGACGTCGGCGCCTACGCCGCGTTCCTCGCCAGCCGCGAGGCGGCCAACGTCACGGGCGGCGTCCACTACATCGACGGCGGCCACAACATCGTGGCCTGATCAGGGGAGACAGCCGATGACCGGCGAGAGCGGAACCGTGTTCGACCTTCTGAGCGGGCGCGACGCGGCCGCGGCGATGAAGAGCCTGAGCGACGGCACCGCATGGACCCCGCTCGCCCGCGGCGAGGTTCTGGTGCAGGATCTCGCGGCGACGACCGACCAGACCAACATGATCCTGCACGGCGCGTCGCGCCACGGCACGACGATCGCCGGCACCCACAACGACCGCGCGGCCAAGTATTTCGAGGCGCTGAACGCCGCGGCCGCCGCGTTTTCGCGGCGCGGCCAGTCGGGCGGCCTCGCCGCCGATCTCGCCGCCTATCTGCGGGACGCCGGCGAGCGCATGGTGATGACGCTCGACACGCTCCGCGAGCGCGGCGACATCTTCATCGAGCACGAGGCGGCGGGCTGCCCGCCGGTGCTGATCTACGACTACGAGGTGGTGGCCGACGGCGCCGAGATGGAGCAGCCCTGCAACTACGTGCTGCTGCGGATACTGCCGCCGGAGGGCTGCCCGGTGCGGCCGGACTTCCGCCCCTACATCATCATCGATCCGCGCGCGGGCCACGGCGCCGGCATCGGCGGCTTCAAGACCGACAGCCAGGTCGGCGTCGCGCTCAAGGAGGGCCATCCGGTCTATTTCGTCGCGTTCCGCCGGATGCCCGAGCCCGGCCAGACGCTCGCCTCGGTGACCCGGGCCGAGGCGGAGTTCGTGCGCACGGTGCACGAGCGCCACCCCGACGCGCCGAACCCGGTGGTGATCGGCAACTGCCAGGGCGGCTGGGCGACGCTGATCCTGTCGGCGATGAACCCCGACATCACCGGGCCGATCGTGCTCAACGGCGCGCCGGTCTCGACCTGGGCCGGCCGGATCGGCCAGTATCCGATGCGCTACAACGCCGGCGTGCTCGGCGGCACCTGGGTGCCGATGTTCTTCTCCGATCTCGGTCACGGGGTGTTCGACGGCGCGCATCTCGTGATGAACTTCGAGATGCTGAACCCGTCGCGCAACTACTTCCGCAAGTATTACGACCTCTACGCGAGGGCCGACACCGAGCGGGCGCGCTTCCTCGAATTCGAGAAGTGGTGGGGCGGCTTCTTCCTGCTCAACGAGGCGGAGATCCGCTGGATCGTCGAGCAGCTCTTCGTCGGCAACCGGCTGGCCAAGAACGAGGCGCGGCTCGAGACCGGGCGCAACATCGACGTCAAGCAGATCCGTGCGCCGATCATCGTGTTCGCCAGCCACGGCGACAACATCACGCCGCCGCAGCAGGCGCTGAACTGGATCGCCGACAGCTACACCGACGTCTCCGAGATCCAGATCCGCGGGCAGCGCATCCTCTACATGGTGCACGACCAGGTCGGCCATCTGGGGATCTTCGTCTCCTCGAAGATCGCGCAGAAGGAGCACTCGGAGATGAGCACCACGATGCAGACCATCGAGGCGCTCGCCCCCGGGCTCTACGAGATGAAGATCGACGACTACACCGGCCCGATCGAGAACCGGAAGTTCACGGTCAGCTTCCACGAGCGCAGCCTCGCCGACCTGCGCGCGCTCGACGACGGGCGCGACGACGAATCGGCCTTCGCCGCCGTCGCGCGGAATTCCGAGCTGCAGGCCGAGACCTACGACATCTTCGCCCGCCCCTTCGTGCAGGCGACCTCCACGCCGGCCAGCGCCGAGCGGGCGCGCGCGCTCCACCCGCTCCGGGTCCAGCGCGCGATGATGTCCACCCGCAATCCGCTGATGGCCCCCCTGCAGCCGCTCGCGCAGTCGGTCGCGGCCGATCGCCACCCGGCGGCCACGGACAATCCCTTCGTGCTGGCCGAGCGCGCGATGGCCGACATGATCGAGCAGAGCCTCGATTTCGTCCGCGACGTGCGCGACATGACCTACGAGATCGTGTTCCTCTCGATCTGGGGCAGCCCGTGGGCGCGCTGGTTCGGCCGCACCCACCGCAAGGGCCGCACGCTCAAGAACGCCGCCGAGCTGCGCGGTCTGCCGCAGGTGCAGGCGGCGCTGCGCCAGATCGACAAGGGCGGCTTCGTCGAGGCGGTGATCCGGATGCTGATCCTGCTCGCCGAGAGCCGCGGCAACGTCCGCCGCGACCGGCTGGAGCGCTCCTCGCGCATCCTCACGCAGAACGCGCCGTTCCGCGATCTCTCGACCGACCAGCGCGCCGGCATCATCCACGACCAGACGCTGATCGCCGAGTTCGAGCACGACCGGGCCATCGAGACCCTGCCGCTGCTGCTGCGCACCGAGGCCGAGCGCGAGCTGGCCGCCCGCGTCGTGCAGTACGTGCCGGGCGAGATGGCCGAGATGGCGCCGCACACGCTCGCGACGCTGCAGCGGTTCCGCGAGGTGCTGGGCCTGCCGCCGGCGCGCGAGGACGTCACGGAGGACCCGCTGGCCGACGACGCGGCCGTCGCGCGGCTCCTCGACACCGCCGCCGAGTGAGGGCGCCATGATCCGCGAGAACAAGACCTACGAGGAGCTCGAGGTCGGCGACGAGGCGGAGCTGACCCGGCTCTGCACGGCCGACGACCTCTACGTGTTCGCCCACGCCTCGGGCAACCACAACCCGATGCACCTGCCCGAGCACGACGGCGACGGCGACGGCAAGCCCGAGGCCGTCGCGCCCTCGATGTGGGTGGGCTCGCTGATCTCGGCGGTGCTCGGCAACGTGCTGCCGGGCCCCGGCACGCTCTACCGCTCGCAGAGCTTCAGCTTCGTCGGCCGCGCGCATTCCGGCGAGGAGCTGGTGGCCCGGGTGCGCGTCACCGCCAAGGAGGCCGACGGCGTGGTGCGCCTGGCCACCGAGGTGACGCGGCGGGGCGACGGCGCGACCATCCTCGAGGGCGAGGCCGCGGTCGAGGCGCCGAAGACCAAGATGCGCTTCGACGATCTCGGGATCCCCGGGCTCACCGTGCAGCGCCACGTGCATTTCGAGCGCCTGGTCGATCTCGCCGCGCCGCTCGACCCGATCCCGACGGCGGTGGTCGCGCCCGAGGAGGCGAACTCGCTCGGCGGCGCCATCCTCGCGGCGGAGAACACCATCATCACGCCGATCCTCGTCGGCAGCCGGGCGCGGATCGAGGCCGCGGCGCGCGAGCTCGGCAAGGATCTCGGCGCCTACGAGATCGTCGAGGCGGACGACCACCGGATCGCCGCCGCGATGGCGGTGGCGCTCGTCAACGAGGGCCGCGCGCGCGCGCTGATGAAGGGGCACCTGCACACCGACGAGCTGCTGGGCGCGGTGGTCAAGCGCGACGGCGGCCTGCGCACCGGCCGGCGCCTGACGCATGTCTTCGTGATGGACGTGCCGGGGCTGAACCACCCGCTGCTGATCACCGACGCCGCGATCAACATCGACCCCGATCTCGAGATGAAGGTCGACATCGTCCAGAACGCGATCGACCTCGCGCTGTCGATCGGCATCGAGCAGCCGAAGGCCGGCATCCTCTCCGCCGTCGAAACCGTGAACCCCAAGATCCCCTCCTCGATCGACGCGGCCATCCTCTCCAAGATGGCGGATCGCGGGCAGATCAAGGGCGGGCTCGTCGACGGGCCGCTGGCGATGGACAACGCGATCGACATGGAGGCCGCGCG
>CAZWDE010000011.1:0-23425 GCA_964632555.1 uncultured Limibaculum sp. | reverse complement strand
GAGACGGGCGACGGCGCGGACGTGATCACCGACTTCGCGGCGGGCGCGCACTCGGACGAGCTGCACCTCTTCGGCACCGGCGTCACGAGCCTCTCCGGGCTCCTCGGATCGGCCGCGAGCGCGACCTCCGACGGCACGCGGATCGCGCTCGGGGCGTGGGACAGCGTCCTCCTCGCGGGGGTCGCGGCGGCCGACCTCGCGGACGGCGACATCCGCTTCGATCCGCCCGCCATCGCCGGATCCGGAGGCCGGGAGCGCTCCGTCGCGGCCGCGCTTCCGGCCGGCCGGCGCAGAGATTTCCTTAACCATCCTCGCCCAGTGTCCGACCCGACCGGACCGGGAGGGGAGGTGGCAGGCGTGTCGAGCGTGCGGGCGCAGCGGACGGGGGCGGCGTGATCGCCCTCGAGAACGTGTCCAAGGCCTACCGGACCGACGGGCGGCCGAAGCAGGTGCTCGACGATGTGAGCGCGCGCTTCGAGGCCGGGCATTCCTACGCGCTGCTCGGTGTCAACGGGGCGGGCAAATCCACCACGCTGCGGCTCATCGCGGGCGTCGAGCTGCCCAATTCGGGCCGGATCCGCCGCTCGGTGCGCGTCTCCTGGCCGCTCGGCTTCGCCACCGGCTTCCACCCGATGATGACCGGCGGCGAAAACGTGCACTTCGTCGCCCGTGTCTATGGCGAGGATCCCGCTCGGATCGCGCGCTTCGTGAAGGAGTTCGCCGAGCTCGGCGACTATATCCGCCGCCCGGTGCGGACCTATTCCTCGGGCATGATGGCGCGCCTCGCCTTCGGCCTCTCGATGGCCATCGCCTTCGACTGCTACCTGATCGACGAGATCACCGCGGTGGGCGACGCCCGGTTCCAGGCGCGGTGCCAGGCGGCGTTCGACGCCCGCCGCGCGGGCGCCGATCTCATCGTCGTCAGCCACTCGATGGAGACCGCGGCGCGGTACTGCGACCGCGGCGCGCTCCTCGTCGACGGCAAACTGGTGCTCTTCCCCGAGGTCGAGCAGGCGATCGGCGCCTATCTGAGGCTGAACCGATGAGCGCGCCGGCTCCCCTTGCGCCGGCGGCGGCCGCGCTGCGCGCCCAGATCGCGGCGGGGCTGAGCGCGGCGGCGGGGCGCCACGCCTTCTCGAACCGTCGCCGGCGCTTCGACGTCGGCTATTCCGAGCGGCGTCGGCGGCGCGCGATGCGCCGCTTCGCGGCCCTGAGCTTCGCCCTCCTCGTCGCGCTGCCGGTGCTGACGGCCGGGCTCTACTGGGGGGCGCTCGCCGAGGACCAGTACGTCGCCGAAGCGCGCTTCCTGCTCCGCGTGAACCGCGCCGCGGCGGCCGACCGCCTCGGCGCGCTCACCGGCCTGCCGGCCGTCGAGGCGCGGCGCGACACGCAGGTGGTCGCCGCCTTTCTCGAGAGCGCCGCCCTCGTCGCCGCGCTCGAGCGCGGGGCCGGGCTTCGCGCGCGCTTTGCCGGGCCCGGGGTGGCGCTGCTGCGGCCCGAGACCTGGCTCGCGGGGGACTGGCCGGCCCGCCTCGCGCCCGATGCCACGGCCGAGGACGTCCTCGATCACTGGGAGGGCATGGCCGAGGTGGCGATCGAGCTGCCGGCCGGGATCGTGCGGTTCGAGGTCGCCGCCTTCACCGCCGAGGACGCGCAGGCGCTCGCCGCCGCGGCGCTCGCCGAGGCCGAGGCGCTGATCGCGCGGCTGAACGCGGCCGCCTGGGACGAGGCGGTCGCCACCGCCGAGACCCTCTTCGCCGAGGCGGCGGACCGGCTCGCGGCGGTGCAGCGCCGCCTCGCCCTGGCGCGCAACGAGGCCGGCATGCTCGACGCCGGGACGGAGGCGGGCATGCTTTCGGGGCTCGCGGGCGAGGCGCGGGCCGAGCTGATCCGCCTCGAGCAGGAGCACGCGGCCGGCGCGCTCCACCTCGATCCCGGGTCCGCGCGGATGCAGGCGCTCACGCGCCGCATCGAGGCGCTGCGGGCCGAGATCGCCGCGCTCGGCTCCGAGCGCGTGGCCGGGGAGGGCGCGGACGGGCTCGCCGGGGTGATGGCCCGCTTCTCGGCGCTCGAGGTCGAGCAGGAGATGGCCGAGCGCGCCTTCCTCTCGGCCGCGCGCAAGCTCGAGCAGGTGCGCCGGGTGGCCGAGGCCCGGCAGATGCATCTCGACATCTTCGTCGAGCCGGCCCGCCCCGAGGAGCCGACCCGCCCGCGCCGCGCCCTCGCGATCGCGCTGGCCGCGGCGGCGGCGCTCGCGCTCTGGGGGGCGGCCTGCGGGGCGTTCTCCCTCGTGCGCAACCACATGGCCTGAGCGATGGAGGCCCTCGGCGCGACCGGGCGGGCGATCGGCGCGGTGATGCTGCGCGACCTGCGCACCCGCTTCTTCAACCACGGGCTCGGCTATCTCCTCGCGATCGCCTGGCCGCTCGGCCACATCCTGATCCTGATCGGCTTCTACGGCCTTCTGGGCCGGCACGCGCCCTATGGCGGATCGATCTCGGTCTTCTTCGGCACCGCGCTGGTGCCCTTCATGACGTGGAACTACATGTCGCGCTTCATCATGCTGAGCCTCGTGATGAACCGCGCGCTGCTCGCATTCCCGGCGGTGAAGATCCTCGACATCCTCTACGGGCGCGCCGCGCTCGAGCTGCTGGCGAGCTGCGCCACGCTCGCCCTCGCGCTGCTCGCCGCCGCGGCCGCCGGGCTCGACGCCCGCCCGGCGGACCTGATCGACGCGGCCCACGCCATGGCGGCGGCGCTGGCGCTCGGGCTCGGCTGCGGCATGCTCTCGGCGATCGTGGCGATGGTGCTGCCGGGCTGGGTGACGATCTACACGCTGATCGTGATCGCCGCCTACATCCTCTCGGGCGTGCTGTTCGTGCCGACCGCGCTGCCCGCCGCCCTCGGCGAGGCGCTCGCCTGGGTTCCCACGGTGCACCTCACGGAATGGATGCGCGTCGCCTTCTACGACGGCTACCCCGACCGGCTGCTCGACCGCGGCTACGTGCTCGCCTGGGCGGGCGGCACGGTGTTCCTCGGCCTCGCGCTCGAGCGGCTGATGCGCGGGCGCCTCCTCGGCGGCTAGCCCGCGGACAGGGAGACCATCATGATCCTGCGACCGAGGCCCAATGCCGAGCTCCGCCATCGCGGCGGCGATCTCTGGCAGGCGACCGGGCCCGACCCGCAACTGCTGATCGAGCGGCCGCGCCTCGGCCCGCGCTATCTCCTCGCCGAGCTCGAGGCGCTCGACCGCCCGCTCGACGCCGCGCTCTACCTGCGCGAGCGCGGCGCGTTCTCGGAGGAGGAGAGGGTCGACTTCCCCGAGGCGCGGCGCCTGCTCCTCGCGATCGACCTCGCCGAGGGCCCCGGCCGCCACGGCCTGCGTCTCGATCCGGCCGAGCATCCGGGCACGCGCTTCCGGCTCCGCCTCGCGACGCGGCGCACCCTCGGCGGGCTTGCGGCGGGCCTGCGCGCGCGCCTCGCCCGCGCGCCCGGTCTCGTGGCGCAGCTGATCGGGCCCGACGGCGGGTTCGCGGCCGGCCTTGCCGCCCCGCCCGGCCGGCTTCGCCGCCCCCGCATCGGGCGCCCGGGCCTCGACCAGACGCTCGCGCGGATCTGGGAGCTGGCCGCGATCGAGGCGAGCCTCGACCCGCTCCCGGCGCCCGAGCGGCCCGAGATCTCCTTTCTCGTGCCGGTCTTCGACGCCGAGCCGGCCTGGCTCGACACGCTGCTCGCCTCCGTCGCGGGCCAGGAGCCGGGCGCCGAGCTCATCCTCGCCGACGACGGCTCGACCCGCGCCGACACCGCGCACTGGCTCGCGCGGCACGATCGCGCGCCCGGCCTCAGCATCCTGCGCTCGGCCGAGAACCGCGGCATCGCCCACGCCACCAACCGCGCGCTCGCGGCCGCGCGCGGGCGGTGGGTCGGCCTGCTCGACCACGACGACGCGCTGGAGCCGCACGCGGTCGGCCGCCTGCGCAGGGCCCTGCGCGACCATCCCGACACGCTCTTCCTCTACACCGACGAGGTGATCGCCGACGCGCGGATGACGCCGGTCTCGGTGTTCTGGAAGCCCGCCTTCGACCCCGTGCTGCTGTCGGGCGTCAACTACGTCAACCACCTCTCGCTCTATCGGCGCGACCGGCTGGCGGCGCTCGGCGGGCTGCGCGAGGGCTTCCACGGCAGCCAGGACTACGAGCTCGTTCTGCGCTACACGCGCGGGCTGCCGGCCGCGGCGATCCGGCACCTGCCCTATCCGGCCTATCGCTGGCGCCAGCGCGCCGAGAGCGTGAGCCATGCCGCGCGCGGCCGCGCCACGGCCCATGCGCGGGCGGCGCTCGAGGAGCATTTCGGCACGCTCGTGGGGCCGACGCGGGCGGAGCCCGCGCTGCTTCCGGATCTCCACCGCCTGCGCTTTCCCGAGGCGCCACGCCCGCGCGTGTCGATCGTGATCCCGAATCGCGACAGCTTCGACCTGATCGCGCGGCTGCTCGACGACCTCGACCGGCGGACCGACTACCCGGATTTCGAGACGATCGTGATCGACAACGGCTCGACCGATCCGCGGGTGCCTGCGCTCTATCGCCGGCACGGCGTGCGCGCCGAGATCCGCCCCGCCCCGTTCAACTTCGCGGCGATGGTCAACCGCGGCGCCGAGCTCGCCACGGGCGACGCGATCCTGCTGCTCAACAACGACATCTCGGTGATCGATCCGGGCTGGCTCGACGAGATGGTGGAGTGCCTCGCCTATCCGGGCACGGGGATCGTCGGCGCGCGGCTTCTGTTCCCCGACGGGCGGGTGCAGCACGCGGGCGTGATCCTCGGCCATGGCGGGCTGGCCGGGCACTGGTACTACAAGGCAGGCGCGGAGGAGCGCGGCGAGATGGGCCGGCTCGCCTGCCGCAACAGCCTGAGCGCGGTCACCGGCGCCTGCATGCTGGTGCGGCGGGCCTGCTGGGAGGCGCTCGGCGGCATGGACGCGGCGCGCTTCGCGGTCGCGTACAACGACGTCGACTTCTGCGCCCGGGCGCGCGGCGCCGGCTGGGGCGTGGCGTGGACCCCCTTCGCCACGCTTCACCATCACGAGAGCGTGTCGCGCGGGGCCGATCTGGTGGGCGAGAAGGCGCGCCGCTTCCAGCGCGAGAAGGCCGCGCTCGCCGAGATCCACGGGACCGGCGAGCTGCTCGATCCGGCGCTCAGCCCCTGGTATTCGCGCTTCCAGTCGCGCCCCAGGGTGGTGGTGGGCGACCGGCTGCCCGCCGCGCGCGGCTTTCTCGGCGGCGCGCCGGCGGTGGCGACGGGGCCGGCGGCCGGGCGGCTCAGAGACGCCCGTCCAGCCGGTGATCCGCGACCGATGCCCAGATCAGCGCGAGGATAGCCCAGCCGACCGAGAGCACCGCCGCCGCCAGCAGCGTGAACGCCACCCGCCGCGGATATCTCGCCTCCTCCGGCATCTGCGGCGGGTCGAACAGGTTGAGGAAGATCGACTGGCGCGCGAGATCGATCTCGGCGGCGATGGCGCGCGATTGCGCGAGGCCGTAGAGCCGGGCCGCGAAGCGCCGGCGGATCTCGAGCTCCTCGAAGCGTGCAAGGGCGGCGGCGAGCGTCGCGTCCGCCCGGCCGGCGTCGGCGAGCTGGGCGCGGAGCTCGGCGATGTCGGCCGTCAGGCTCTCGCGGCGGGTCCGCAGGCGGCGCGCCTGGGCCGCCTCCGCCGTGCCCAGCCGGTCGAGCACGCGCAGCCGGCTGTCGACGCGGATGCGCTCGGCGGTGAGCCCCGCGAGCACTCGCAGCGTCTCCTCCGCCTCCTGGGCGGGGTCGAGCAGGCCCTCGCGGCCGCGGAGGGCGGCGAGACGCGCGATCGCGGCGTCGAGCCGGCGCTCGCTCTCCGCCGCCTCGGCCCGCGCGGCGGCCAGCGCCTCCCGCTTGCGCCGGAGCGCCAGCCGGTTCACCAGGGCCTCGGTCCGCGCGAGCATGGCGGCCGCGATCCGGTGCGCGTCCTCGGGCGAGAAGGCGCGCACCTCGAGCGTCACGATGCCCGACGGCCCGTCGACCGCCACGCGCACCCGCCGCCGCCAGTTCCGGTAGGCGGCCTCGGCGCTCGCGCCCGGGGCCAGCCGCTCCCAGACATCGCCGTCCGCCCGGGCGAGCCGGGCGTCGAGATCGATCGTGGCCCGCAGATCGGCCATCAGCGCGCGGCTCGAGAGATAGCTCGCGGTGACATGCGTGAGCGGCGAGATCCGCTCGCCCGCGACGAGCGCGGGATCCTCCGGGCGGTCCTCGCCCGGCTCTGCCGCGAGCGGGCGCGCGCCGGCCTCCTCGACCGTGAAGCGCGCGGTGGCGACGAACTGGTCGGCCGCGTGGCGCGCGTAGTAGGTCGCGATCACCGAGAGGGGCAGCACCACGAGCGCGACGAAGGAGAGGATCGCGAGCCACGGCGTGCGCCGCGCGCGGGGCGGCGGTGGCGCGGGCACGGCCAGGGCCGGTCCCGGCGGCGGCGGCCCGCCCGGCACCGGCGCATGGCGGAGCGCGACCGTGCCCGTCCCGCTCACCGCGCGGCCCCGGAGCGGCGGGCGAGGATCGAGAGGGCCGGCCCGCCGGGCGCGGCCGGGTCGTCGTGGCCGAGCGCGATGTCGTCGAAGCCGAGGCCCCGCAGGAGCGCGATCAGACCCGCGCGCTCCATCCACACATGGCGGTCGCGCGGCCCACCGCAGAACTCCGCCGTCCGCTCCGAGCCATGGTAGCGCCGCTCGTGCAGGCGGAGCCGGAGCCCGGCGTGACGCACCTCCGAGATCCGCCCGGTGAAGGGCCCGCGGCGCGGATCGCGCGGCCCCATCGCGGCGCTGTCCATCACGTGGGTCCAGAGGTAGAGGCGGTCGGTCACGCCCGCGAGCCGGACGAGCAGCGCCACCGGGTCGGCCATGTGATAGAGGACGCCCGAGGCGAGAACGAGATCGTAGCGCCCCTCGGCCGAGCCGAGCCCCGCCGCGAAATCGCCGAGATGGAACCGCGCGCGGTCGAGCCGCAGCAGCTCCTTGCTCACGAGACAGCGCAGGAAGGCGAGGCGGTTGGCCTCCACGGCGTCGATCCGGGCGGCGCCCGCGCGATGCAGCATCGCGGTGTGCCCGCCGTCGAGCGGGCCGAGTTCGAGCACGCGCCAGCCCTCGATCCCCCCGAGCGCGGAGATCGCCCAGGCGATGCGCGTGTCCGCCGCGAGGCCGAGCGTGCCGGCCGTGGCGCCGCATTCCGGCGGCAGGGCCGTCCGCCATCCGGGCAGCGCGTCGACCGCGTTCTGCGGGTGCGGCGGCGCCGCAACATAGCGCTCGAAGGGCTCGTCGAGGGTTTCGGTCATGTGCGATGGTCCGGCCGGTGTGGGCGGCGGTGCGCCGCGGCGGGGAGGGCGGCATGCGCGGTCCGATGCTCGAACGGCTGGCGGCGCGGGCGCTGGCGCGCCCGTCCTCCCCGACGGCCGATCTCTATCTTCTCGGGGCGTTCGGCGACGCGGTGGGGCCCGGAGGGGCGGTGCGCCGCCTCGGCCCCGGGGTGTTCGCGTCGGCCGAGACGCTCCTCGTCGTCCGCCATGCCGGGCGCGCGGAGCCGCTGCCGCGGCGGCGCCGGCTCCTCTGGCTGATCGACGACGATGTGGAGGCGGCGGTCGCCGATCCGGGCCTGCCGCCCGGCCAGCGGCTGAAGCTCGCGCTCCTCGAGCGCGGGCACGGGCGGCGGCTCCTCCGCCTCGGCGCGGAGGTGGTGGCGAGCTCCGCCGCGCTCGCCGATCGCTATCGCGGGCGCGCGCCCGTGCATCTGCTCGCGCCGCACTGGTCCCTGCCGCTCGCGGCGCCGTCCGAGCCCGCGGGACGGCTCCGGATCGCCTATCTGGGCTCGGCGGTTCACCGCGGCGACCTCGCCTTCCTCGCGCCGGCGCTGCGGCGGCTGCTCGATGCGCGGCCCGAGCTCGAGCTCCACCTCGCCGCCAACCATCGCGCGGCCCCGCTCGCGGGGCATCCGCAGGTGCGGCCGATCCGGGCGACCGCCTGGCCGGACTATCGCCGCTGGCTGGCCGGGCGGCGCTTCGACATCGCGGTCTATCCGCTGCTCGACACGGCCGTGAACCGCGCGCGCTCGGTCAACAAGCTGATCGAGCACGCCATCGTCGGCGCGGCGGGGCTCTATTCCGGGTGCTGGCCCGAGGCGCGGCGCGTCGCCCGGCGCGGCGCCGGCCTCGTGCTCGCGAACCGCGCCGAGGACTGGGCCGAGGCGATCGAGGCGCTCGCCGCGGATGCGCGCCTCCGCCGGCGCCTCGCCCTCGCGGGCCGCGCGCTCGCCGCCGATCTCAACCATCCGGGCCGCGCCCGTGCCTTCTGGCGGCATGCCTTCGCCCTCCCAGATCCGTCGGAGGGGACTGTCGGGCCGGCACCGTCAAGGCGCGGTTAACGTTACCGGCCTAAGGCTCGTCGCGAACAGACCGAGCACGAAGGCCCGCGCCATGGCTCCAGAGAGCGTCGAGAGCGCCGCGGCCGGGGAGGGCGCGTCCCTCGCCCGGCGGCGTGTCCCCGGTCCCGCCTCCGGCGGGCCGGGCCGGGGTCCGTGCGCCACCCCTGCCGAGCGAGGCCGCCGATGAAAGTTCTCACCGTGTTCGGGACCCGACCCGAGGCGATCAAGCTCGCCCCGGTCATCAAGGCGCTGGAGGACGATCCCGCCATCGAGAGCCGCACCTGCGCGAGCGGCCAGCACCGCGAGATGCTCGACCGGGTGCTCGAGGCCTTCGCCATCGTGCCGGATCACGATCTCGACCTGATGCGGCCCGGGCAGTCGCTCAACGGCCTCGCGGCGCGCGCGGTCGCCGCGCTCGATCCGGTGCTGGAGGCCGAGCGGCCCGACCGGGTTCTGGTGCATGGCGACACGACCACGGCGCTCGCGGCCACGCTCGCGGCCTTTCACCGCCGGATCCCGGTCGGGCATGTCGAGGCGGGGCTGCGCACCGGCGATCTCGGGCGCCCCTGGCCCGAGGAGGCGAACCGCCGCTGCATCGACGCGGTCGCCGACCAGCTCTATGCGCCCACCCCCGCCGCCGCCGCCAATCTGCGCGCGGAGAATCTCGGGCCGCGCCGCATCGCCGTGACCGGCAACACGGTGATCGACGCGCTCGCCATCGCCCGCCGGCGGAGCGACGCGGCGCCGCTGCCGGCCGCGCTCGGGGGGGTCGAGGCGCGGGTGGCGGCCGGGGCGCGCCTGATCCTCGTCACCGGTCACCGGCGGGAGAGCTTCGGCGCCGGGTTCGAGGCGATCTGCACGGCGCTCGGGCGGCTCGCCGAGCGACCGGATGTCGAGATCGTCTATCCGGTCCATCCCAATCCGCAGGTGCGCGAGCCCGTGCTCGCCCGCCTCGGCGGCCGCCCGCGCCTCCATCTCGTCGAGCCGCTCGACTATCTGCCCTTCGTGCGCCTGCTCGCCCGGGCCCATATCGCGCTCACCGATTCGGGCGGGGTGCAGGAGGAGGCGCCCTCGCTCGGCACCCCCGTCCTCGTGATGCGCTCGGTCACCGAGCGGCCCGAGGCTGTGGCCGCCGGCACCGCGCGGCTCGTCGGCACCGATCCCGACCGCATCCTCGCCGAGGCCGCCGCGCTGCTCGACGACACCGCCGAGCACGCCCGCGTCGCCCGCATCGCCAATCCCTATGGCGACGGCCGGGCCGCGGCGCGGATCGTCGCCGCGATCAAGGGGCTGCCGGTCGCGGAGTTTTCGCCGGCGGCCCCGCGCGCCTCGGCTCCGCCCCCGCCGGCGGCGGCCGCGTCGCTCGCCCCGTCGCCCGCGGCGGGATGACCGCCCCCCGCCGCCCGCCCAGCCGCGCCGCCAGAGACCGGAGGTTCCGCGTGTTCCGCAGACCGAAACCGCCCAAGACCGGCGCCGACGCGCCCGCGACCCCGCGCGCGCCGGAGCCGGCCGCGCCCGCCGCCTTCGCGCCCGACTGGTACGCCCGCCACGGCGTCCACGGGGCGGGGGATCCGTTCCGCCACTACGCCGAGGAGGGCCACCTCGGCGCGCGCTCGCCCTGCCCGTTCTTCTCGCCGGCCTGGTATCTCGCGGCCTATCCGGATGTCGCGGTGTCGCGCGCCGAGCCGCTGGCGCATTACGTGACGCATGGCTGGCGCGAGGGGCGCGATCCCTCGCCGCTCTTCTCGACCCGGCACTATCTCGGCGCCACGCCCGGGATCGCCGAGGCGGGCGAGGATCCGCTCACGCATTACCGGCGCGAGGGGCGCGCGCGGGGCCTCGCGCCGCATCCGCGGATCCGCCCCTTCGACCCCGAGCGCCCGGACGTCGCGCTCGTGATCGTCTATGCCGGCGACCCGACGGCGCTCGATCTCACGCTCTGGTCCCTCCGCCTCGCCCGCGGAGATCTCCCGCTGACCGTCTATCTGGTCGACGCGGCGGCGCAGCGCAGCCGCGACGCGCTCGACCGGCTGGCGCGCGAGCGGGCGGCCCCCGGCTTCGCGATCCGCCGCCATTGCGAGCTGGAGGGCGCCGGCTATGCGCGGCTCGCCAATGCCGGGATCTGGGCGGCGCTGCGCGAGCCCGCCCACACCCATCTGGGCCTGCTGGAACAGGCGGTGCTGGTGCCGCCGGGGCTGATCGAGGGGCTTCTGGATCTCTGGGCGCCGGCGGCGGCGCCGGTGCTCAACATCGCCGCGACCGAGCAGGCCGTGCCGATCGAGCACGACATCTACGCCACGCCGGAGCCGGTCGAGGCGGTGATCCGCGCGGCCGCGCGGCGGCGCGCCGCCATTCCCGGCGCTGTCGGGCTTGCCGATCGCGTCGAGCCGGCCCTGCTCCTCCT
The DNA here is from genome assembly GCA_964632555.1 of uncultured Limibaculum sp. Lineage (GTDB taxonomy): Bacteria > Pseudomonadota > Alphaproteobacteria > Rhodobacterales > Rhodobacteraceae > Thermohalobaculum. The sequence continues at coordinate 12,591 of CAZWDE010000011.1, read as the reverse complement.
GCAGCGGGCCGCGCTCGAGGCGGCCGGCTATCTCGACGAGCGCGCGGGCGGGGGGCCGGACGCGCTCGCCCCGCTCGTGGCGGGTCTCCGCGAGGCCGGGCTGGGCGGGCCCGTCGTCGCGCGCCATCTCTATGCGCACCGGCTTGAGCGCTCGCCGGCGGTGACCGGTCCGCCGACGCCGCCGGCGGTCCTGCGCCCGGGCGCCGCGCTGCCCGCGGGCATGGGCGTGAGCGCCGAGGCCCTCGCGGCGCTCCACCGCTCGGCCGAGGCGGACCGCGCCGGCATCCGCCGCTGGACCGAGGCGGCGCCGACGCTCCTTGCCCCCCACGCTGCCCGCGCGCGCGAGCTGGCGGCGGCGCTCCGCGGCGGGGCGGCGGCGCCCGAGCGGGCCGATGCCGAGATGCGGACGCCGCGGCCGGGCCGCCACCTCGCGGCTGGCGAGGCGGTCGCCTTCGGCGACGCGCCAACGCCGCCCACGATGGCCGATCCCGCGCCGCTTCGCCGGCGCCTGGCGGCGCTGCTGCGCGGTCTCGTCCGTCACCTGGCCGAGCGCGAAATCCTGCGGTTCGGCGCGGTCACCGGCCTGCAACCGCTGCTCGCCGCGCTCGCCGCCATCGCCTGGCGCGCGCCGCCCGTGCTGGTGCTGACGATGGACACCGACCCCGTGACGGGCGACGAGAAGGACGGCTACGTCCAGCGCGTGATCGCGATCGACCGCGCGCTCGAGGACCGCGAGCGCGTCTATCTCAAGATCGTGGCGGCGCGGTCGGGCCGGCCCGCGCTCGTGCATCTCGGGCGGGGCATCTGGCGGCTGGAGATCGCGCATGGCTGCGATCTCGGGGAGGCGGCGCTCGCCGCGCTCCTGGCCACCGGAGCCGCGGTCTACAGCCAGAGCCTCGTCGGCATCGATCCGCCCGTGGTGCGCCGCCTCCTGCCCCGGCGCACCGGCCCGTTCCTCATGGACATGCACGGCGCCGTGCCCGAGGAGTTCGCCCTCTACCGCAACCACTACATGGCCCAGAAATACGCGCGCTACGAGACGTGGGCGGCGCGGGAGGCCGACATCCTCGTCTGCGTGACCGAGGCGATGGCCCGGCATTTCGAGGCGAAGCTCGGCCTGCCGCGCGCGCGCATGATCGTCTGCCCGATCTTCCTCCACGCCCGCGCCGAACCGATCGCCGGGCGCGCCTATCACGACCGCCCGCGCGCGATCTATGCCGGCGGCACCCAGCGCTGGCAGATGATCCCGGAGCTCGCGGCCCTGGTCGCCGCGACGCGGGACGCGGTCGACTGGGTGCTCTACACGCCCGACGTCGAGGGAATGGCCGAGGCGCTCGCCGCCGAGGGCGCCGCGCCCGACGGAGCGGCGCTCGCGCTCGCCGCGGCGAGCCAGGCGCAGGTCTTCGCCACCTATCCCCGGTGCGACTTCGGCCTGCTGCTGCGGGAGGATTGCGTGGTCAACCGGGTCGCCTGCCCCACCAAGCTCGTGGAGTATCTCCGCTTCGGCGTGATCCCCGTGCTCGCCACGCCCGACGTGGGCGATTTCGCGGCGCTCGGGATGCGCTGGGTGGCCGCGGAGGACTTCGCCGCCGGGCGGCTGCCCGATCCCGATCGCCGCGCCGCGATGGCCGCGGCCAACGCCGCCGTCTTCCGCCGGCTGCTCGAGGCGTCGGAGACCGGGCTCGCCCGGATCGCCGAGGCCGCGGCGGGCGAGCCCTCCGCCCCTGCGGCGGCCGATCTGAGGAGCACCGCATGAGCCGTCCCCCCTCCGTCGCGATCGTCGTGCCGTCCTTCGACCGGGGCGGGCTCGAGCAGGTCGCGCTCAACCTCTACCGCGGCTATCGCGCGCGCGGCTGCCGCTGCGTCGTGCTCGTGGTGGAGAACGTTGCGGGATACATGCTGGAGCGGCTCGAGAGCCCGGCGCACGGCATCGTGCTCGACCGCGACGAGGCGCTCTTCCTCGAGGCGCTCGCCGAGCACGAGGTCGAGGTGCTGCACTACCACTACGCGACCTTCGGCCTGCCCGAGGCGCGCGCGATGGGGCTCCTCACGCTCTACACCATCCACAACGTCTACACCTGGCTCGAGGACGGCGCCTTCGCGGCCCACGCCGCGCGCGTTCTCGAGGCCGACCGCGTGATCGCCGTCTCGGCCACGGTGCGGGACTATTTCACGCGCCGGGCGGGTTGCGCGCCCGGGCGCGTTGACCTCGTGCCGAACGGCATCGACCCCGCCTGGCTCGACGCGCCGGCGCCGCTTCCCGATCTCGGCCTGCCGCCGGGGCGCTTCGTCTTCGCCGTCCCGGCAACCTATTTTCCGGTCAAGCACCATGCCCTCGCGCTGCGCGCGGCCGAGCGGCTGCTCGAGCGGCGGCGCGATTTCCAGCTCGTTTTCGTCGGCAATGTGGGAGACGAGGCCTATGCCGCCGCGATCGCGCACCGCGCGCTTGCCTCGCCGGCGGCCGCGCATGTCACGCGGCTCCCCTGCCTCGCGCACGAGGCCATGGCCGCCTTCTATCGCGACGCGGTGGACTGCGTGCTGTTGCCGACGCTGCAGGAGGGCTGCTCCAACGTGGTGCTCGAGGCGCTGGCGCTCGACCTGCCGATGATCCTCACCGATGTGGGCAACGCCCGCGAGGCGCGGTCGCTCTCGCCCCGCGTGCGCGTGGTGGAGCGGACCGAGGCGTTCGACGCGCTTGGCCCGGAGCGCATCGCGGCGCTGGCCGAGACCGGCGACACCCCCAATCTCGGCGCGCTGGTCGCGGCGATGGACGAAGCGATGCGCCGGCGCGGCGAACCGGCCGACGCCGAGGCGCTCGCGCTCCGGCGCCGCGAGATCGGTCTCGACCGGATGGTCGACGCCTATCACCGCCTGTTCCGGGACTGTGCGCCGCTGGCCGGGGCCGAGGCCGCTCAGCCCTGGCCGGCGCCGCCGGCGCTGGCCGCCGCGGCCTCGAGAACGCTCGAGAGGCTCGCATAGACGCAGAGATCGCATTCGAGCACCGCCTCCACGATCGGGATCCCGGCAAGCGTGTCGGCGATCCACGCCGTGAGGTCGGCCGGGCCGGCGGCCCGCGCGGCGCGGCGGGGCAGGGCGGGCGCCTGTCCGACGAGCGCCTCGAGCGCGGCCGCGAAATAGCCCTCCGGCGGCCCCGCCGCCACGATCTCGAAGGAGGCCAGCGCGCGCAGGGCCGCGGCCACCGCGTCCGGCGCGCACGGATCGGCGGGCGTGCGGCAGGTGAGCTGCCGGGTCAGCGGGCTCGAGAGCGCCGCGCCCGCCTCCGGCCCGAGCCGGCGGAAGACCCGGCGCAGCGCCCGCGGGTCGGCCGGCGCCACCCCGTCGAGCGCGGCGATCGCGGGCGCCCAGGCGATCCGCTCGCGCTCGGGCAACAGGCCGTCGACCGGGCCGAGCGCGCCGCTCAGCACCGCGATCCGCTCCGCCAGCTCCTCGAACGGGTCGCGCAGCGCGACCGCGAGGGCGAGGCCGCGCTCGGCCAGGCCGCCATGCGCGGCGAGGTGGATGCGCCCGCTCGCATAGAGCGAGCCGAGCCCGGCGAGGAGCGGAACCTGCTCCACCGTCTCCGCGCCGAACCGCTCGAGCATGGGGTACCAGCCGTGAAAGAGCGGGCGCATCGCCCGGTCGAGCCGCGCGAGCGGCAGCAGCCGGGTCTCGAGCCGGAAGAGCCGCGGCCCCGCGAGCATGCCGGGCCGCGCGCGGCGATAGACGGTGATCCCCGTGTCGAGGCAGTGCAGCTCGGCGTCGCGCGCGGCGGCGAGATCCGGCGCCTCGGCCGGCCCGAGGCGGAAGCCGCAGCGCCCGGTGCGATGCCGGCCCGCCGCCACGAGCGCCGGCCGCGTCTCGTTGGCCGGCCCGCTCCAGGCCCGCCGCCCGTCGATCGTGAGGGCGAGGCGCGGCACGGCCTCGAACCCGTCGGGCACGAGGTAGCAGAGGATCCGGTCGCCGCCGTCGGCCTCCAGATTGAAGAGCATGCAACCCACCGTTAACCGCGGCCCGCCTAGGGTCCGTTCATGATCCGTATCGGCTTGGTGCCGACCTGGTTCCAGACCGATCCTGACCCGGAAGCGGTTAACGAATGGGGAACCCATGTCGATCAGACTTGCCGCCGGCGCCCTCGCGGCGCTCCTCTCCGCCTGCTCCGCGGTGCCGCGGTCCGGCCCCCTGGTCGCCGACGTGACGGCCGAGGCGGAGCGCCCCGCCGCGCTCGGCTTCGCCCTCGTCGAAACCGACGCGGCGGTCGTCGAGCGCCTCGCGGCAGCGCGCGAGGCCGATCTCACCGCCTTCGCCGACGGCCCGGCGGAGGTGGGCCCGCGGCTGCGCACCGGCGACCAGATCCGCGTGATGCTTTTCGAGGCCACCGGCGGAGGCCTTTTCGGCGGCGGCCCCGACACCGCGGCCGGGGCGCGCGAGCTGCCGGTGCAGACCGTCTCGGCCGCCGGCACGATCCGCATCCCCTATGGCGGGAACGTGCGCGTGCGCGGCCTGTCGCCCGAGGCGGCGGCGCGCCGGATCGAGGCGGCCCTCGCGGGCCAGGCGATCGAGCCGCAGGCCGTGGTGAGCCGTCTCGCCTCGCCCGCCTCGGCGGTCACGGTGATCGGCGACGCGGTGGCGGCGGGCGGGCGGGTGCCGCTCTCCGACACGGGCGAGCGGGTGCTCGACATGGTGGCGGCGGCCGGCGGCCTCACCAAGCCGATCCACGAGAGCGCGCTCCGGCTCACGCGGGCCGAGCGCACGGGCGTGGTCGCGCTCGCGCGGCTGCTCGAGCACCCCGCCGAGAACGTGCCGGTGCGCCCGGCCGATCTCATCTCGGTGGAGCACCGGCCGCGGCATTTCTCGGTGCTCGGCGCGGTGGGCCAGAGCGACCGCATCGCCTTCGACCGTCCGACGCTCATGCTCGACGAGGCGCTCGCCATGGCGCGCGGCCTGCTCGACGCGCGCGCGGATCCGGCGGGGGTCTTCGTTCTGCGCGAGGAGCCGCGCGCGGTCGCGGCCGCCTTTCCGGGCGTGCCGCCCGCCCTTCTCGACGCCGGCACCCCGGTGCCCACCGTCTACCGCCTCGATTTCACGAAGCCGTCCGGGCTGCTGCTGGCCAAGCGCTTCCCGGTCCGCCATCGCGACACGCTCTATGTGGCGAACGCGGAGTTCAACTCGGCCGAGAAGGTGCTGCGCCTGCTCGCGCAGGCGCTGCAGCCGGTGACGACGGGCGCGGTGATCGGCAATCTCGCCGTCAACTGAGCGAGCGGCGGGACCGGCGCCGCGGGGGCGCCGGTCGTCCGGTCATTCCGCGGCAAGAAGGCGGGGCGGTGCGATCCCGGGGTCGTCGGCCCCGGAGGCCAGCCGCCAGACCCGCCCGGCCGCGCCCAGCCGCCGCACGATCTCGGCGATCGCCGCGCGCCGCCCGGCCGGCTCGTAGAACGAGCCGCGCACCTGGATCGTGGCGGCCAGCGCGCTCGCGAGGGCCTCGAAAAGCTCGGGATCGGGCGCCCGCGCCCCGGTCCAGAAGCTGTCGAGGCCGCCCTGATGCGCAAGCCCCGGGATGTCGTAGACCGCGTGGCCGAGCGCGATCACCGGGCGCCCGAGGCGCAGCGCGTGGAGACCGACCGTCGAGTTCACGGTGACGACGCCGCGCGCGCCGAGGATCAGCGGCTCGAGCGCCCCGCCGTCGATCGCGCTCACCCGGGCCCCGACCCCGTGCGCGCGCGCGATCCGCGCGATCCGCGACGGCCAGCGCTCCCAGCCGTTGTCCATCGGGTGCAGCTTGACCACCAGCGAGCCGCCCGAGGGCGCCCGCCGGGCGAAGGAGCCGATCGCCCGCTCCAGCATCTCCGACAGGCAGCGGAAGGGCGACGAGATGCGGATCTGGTAGTCGCTCTGGAGCTGCAGGGCGAGCAGCCAGTAGGGCTCGCGCGGGGGGCGGGCCGCGGCGCGGCGGGCGCGCCGGCCGAACGCCCATTTGCCGAGCCAGGAGAGATAGTCGAGCGCCGGCGGGTAGTGCTTGTCGGACACGTAGAACGGGAAGAGCGGACGCCCGAGCGTCATCGCCGCGTGGAAGAGGACCTCGGCGGCGGCCTCGCGCGCGAAGCCGTGGCAGTGGCGCGGCGCGAGATCGGGAGCGGGGCGCCCGGCCGCGAGGCGGCGGATCGCGGCCGGATCGCGGGGAAACCGCGAGGCCGCACCCATCCCCTCGGGCTCGAGCGTCAGCCAGTCCGGCCGCAGATAGCCGTTCTCGATCACCCAGGCGCGGATGCCGGCCGCCCGCGCCACCGCCGCGGCCGCCCGGTGATAGGGCAGGCCGTCGGCGTAATAGAGGATGTCGCTCACCCCCTCGCTCGCGACGAGGTGCGCCAGCCAGCCCGGCCAGCGGCCGAGCCGCCCGCGATAGAGCCGCCGCCCGGGCCCGCGCCAGCTCGCCCAGTCCGCGAGGCAGAAGCCGACATGCAGCACCCGGCGCCCGTCGGCGCGCAGGCCGGCCCCGAGCTCGCGCCAGAACCGGCAGGGCGGGCCCTGCAGCATCAGAACCGTGCCCCGCTCGACCATCCCGCGCCTCCGCCCCCCGCCCGGCCCGCGCCGGCTTACCCGGGCTTAACCCTTCGCGGTTAACAGAGCGGTACCGGATCGAGGGAGGGCGCGATGCGCACGGTCCTGCTGCTCCAGGGGCCCGCCTCCTGGTTCTTCGCCCGGCTGGCCCGGGCGCTGCGCGCGCGCGGGGCGCGGGTGCTGCGCGTGCTCCTCTGCGCGGGCGACCGGGTGTTCTGGCGCGGCCCCGGTGCGATCGCCTATCGCGGGCGGCCCGAGGGCTGGGCGGCGTGGCTCGGCGCGCTCTGTCGCCGCGAGGGGGTGAGCGACATCGCGTGCCTCGGCGAGGGCCGCGTCTGGCATGCGGAGGCGATCGCGCTGGCCGCGCGCGCCGGCATCGCGGTGCATGTGATCGAGCAGGGGCTGCTGCGTCCGGGGTGGCTGCGCGTGGAGCCGCCGGGCTGGGGGGCGGCCCTCCCCACCGTCGGCGCCGCCGGGGAGCCGACCGCGCCCGACCGGGCGCCGCCCGCCCCGCGCTTTCGCGCGCCCTTCGCCAACTACGCCGCGATGGACGTGGCGTGGAACCTCGCCAACCTCCTGGGCGCCCCGTTCTGGCCGCACTACCGCCGGCACGCGCTCGACCATCCGTTGCGGGACTGGGCGGGGTGGCTCCTCAAGGCGGCCGGATGGCCCGGCCGGCGCCGGGCCGTGGCGCGGGCCGAGGCCCGGCTCGCGGCCCATGCGGGGCCGGTCTTCCTTTTCGCGCTCCAGCTCGAGGGCGACTTCCAGATCCGGCTCCACGGGCCGCCGGGCGGGCTGCGGCGCGCGCTGGCCGATGTCGCCGCGAGCTTTGCGGCCCATGCGCCGGCGGATGCGCTCCTGGCGGTCAAGCGCCACCCGCTCGACAACGGCCTCGCGCCGTGGCGCGCCATCCTGCGCGATGGCGCGGGCGACGCGGCGGGGCGCTGCGTGTTCCTGCCGGGCGGTGCGCTCGGCCCGCTTCTGTCGCGGGCCCGGGGCGTGGTGACGGTCAATTCGAGCGTCGGTCTCGCCGCGCTGCGCGCCGGCCGCCCGGTGAAGGTGCTCGGCCGGGCCGCCTATGACCGGCCCGGGCTCACCGATCCGCAGCCGCTCACGGAATTCTGGCGGGCACCGCGGCCGCCCGAGCGGCGGGCGGTCGAGGGCTTCGTCGCACGCCTCCTCGCCGAGACCCACGTGCCGGGCGGGTTCGACGGCCAGGGCGCGGAGCGGGGCGCCGCCCTGATCGCCGATCGCATCCTCGCGCGGGGCGCCCGGTGCGCGGCCTGACCGCGGGCGGGGTGGTGCTCACCGGCGCAACCGGTGGGCTCGGGCGGGCCTTTGCCGAGGCGCTGGCGGCGCCGGGCAGGCCCATGCTCCTCCTCGCGCGCGACGCGGCGCGCCTCGCCTCGCTCGCCGACCGGCTGGCCGGCCTCGGCGCCGAACCGCGCATCGCGGCGCTCGACCTCCGGGACCACGCCGCTCTCGCCGATCGCCTCGCGGCCTTCGACGCGCGCGCCCCGGTCGAGCTGCTGATCGCCAATGCGGGCGTGAGCGCGGGGCGCCGGCCGGACGGCTCGGCCGAGGGCGGCGAGGCCGCACGCCGGGTGATCGCGACCAACCTGCTCGGCACCGTCAACACCGTCGAGCCGCTGCTGCCGGCGATGCGCGCCCGCCGCAGGGGGCGCATCCTGCTGGTGAGCTCGCTCGCCGCGCTGCGGCCGCTCCCGGCGATGCCCGCCTATGGCGCGAGCAAGGCCGGCATCCGCGCCTACGGCACCGCGCTCCGCGGCGCGCTTGCCGGCTCGGGCGTCGGCGTCACGGTGGCCTGCCCGGGCTTTGTCGACACGCCGATGTCGCGGCGCCACCGGGGGCCGCGCCCTTTCGAGGTCCCGCCCGAGCGCGCGGTGCGCCGGATGCTCGCGGCCGCGGCCCGCGGCCGCGCGCTCGTCAGCTTCCCATGGCCCCTCGTCGCCCTCGCCTGGCTCGGCGCTCGCCTGCCGCCCGGGCTGTCCGACCGGGCGGTGCGCCGCTTCGACGCCGTGATCGAGCCGGAGGCCGACGGCCCCGCCTAGAGCCCCGCGAGCACGGCCGCGGTCGCGTCCACCGCCCGGTCGATTTCCGCCTCGGAATGCTCGGAGGTCAGGAAGAACCGGAGCCGCGCGAGGCGCTCCGGCACGGCCGGGTGGACGATCGGCAGCGCCTGCACGCCGCGCCGCGCGAGCTCGGCCGAGGCCCGCACCGCGCGAAGGCTGTCGCCGAGAAGCACGGGCGTGATCGCGTGGCCCTCGGCGCCGCCCGTGTCGAGCCCGGCGCGGTGGGCCCGATCGCGGAACCGCCGGCCCAGCTCGGCGAGACGCGCGACGCGGGCGGGCTCGCGCAGCATCACCGCGAGCGCCGTCTCAGCGGTCGCGGCGAGCGGCGCCGCGAGACCGACCGAATAGACGAAGCCCGGCGCCCGCGTCCTCAGATGCGCGATCAGCGCCGCCGAGCCGCAGACATACCCGCCGCAGGAGGCCAGCGTCTTCGACAGCGTGCCCATCCAGACCTCGACCGCGCGCGGATCGACGCCCGTCGCCTCGGCCAGGCCGCGCCCCGTGGCGCCGAGCACCCCGAGCGCGTGCGCCTCGTCGACCATCAGCCACGCGCGGTGCCGGCGCTTGATCTCGACGAGGCGCGCGAGGTCGGGCGTGTCGCCGTCCATCGAATAGAGCCCCTCGACGCAGACCAGCGCGTGGCGGAATTCCCCGCGACGGCGGGCCAGCGCGTCGTCGATCCACTCCGCGTCGTTGTGCGGTGCGGTAAGCCGGGTGGCGCCGGAGAGCCGCGCCCCCTCGGTGACGGAATTGTGGGCGAGCTGGTCGAGGATCACGAGGTCGCCCGGGCCGACGAGGGCGGCGATCGTGCTCACATTGGTCGCGTGGCCCGAGACCATGGCGAGCGCGGCCTCGGTGCCCTGCATCGCCGCCAGCGCGGCCTCGAGGCTCCGGTGATAGGGCCGCTCGCCGCCCACGAGCCGGCTGGCCGACGGCGAGACGCCCCAGCGCCCGATCGCCGCCTGCGCGGCCTGCATCACCTCCGGATGGCCATTGAGGCCGAGATAGTTGTAGCTCGCGAAGCTCGTCTGACGCACGCCCTCCACCACCGCCGCCAGCGTCGCCCCGTGCTCGCCCAGCCGGAAATAGGGCGGCTCGAGCCCGAGCGCCGCGAGCGCCGCGAGCTGCATCCGCACCGGGCGCAGCGCCGGAAGCTCGGCGAAATCGTAGGCCGGCGGGCACGGCCCCGCGGCGCCGTCGCCCGGCGCGGTCTCGGGGCGGCGGGCTTCGGCGGCCCGGAGCGCGGCGATCACCGCCTCGACCTCGGCCTCCCCGCTCATCGGGCCACCCCGCGGATCGTCCGGGCGACGGCGTCGCGCTCGGCGCCGGGCGCGAGGTGGCGGGCCACGAGCGCCTCGTCCTCCCCGGCCCCGAGGGCTGCGGCCCCATCCAGCTCGGCCAGCGCGCGCCGCGCGATTTCGGCGAGGCTCGTCCGCTCCGACAGCGCGACCGGCGGCAGCCGCAGGCCCAGACGGTGCTCGACCGAGAGCCGCAGATCCATCGCCATCAGGCTGTCGAGGCCGAGATCGCCCACCGGGCGATGGGGGTCGATCTCGCCCGGCGGTTGGCGGAGGAGCCGCCCGAGCTCGGCGGCCAGCGCCTCGGTCAGCGCCGCGAGCGCCGCCGCCGGGGCGAGGCCGGCCAGCCGATCGGCCAGCGGGCGCGTGTCGGCCGGCGCCGGGCCATCGCCGGCCAGATCGCGGAAGAGCGGCGTGCGGGCGATCGGCAGGAGCGCCGCGAGCCGCCCCCAGTCGCAGGCCGCGAGGCGCACCGCCGGCGGCGTGTCGGTGCGGGCGAGGAGGTGGGGCAGCGCGGCCAGCGCGGCCTCGGCCGGCAGCGCCCGGACGCCGCCCGCGGCGATCCGCTCGCGGAGCGCCGGCTCGCGCGCCAGCGCGCCCGCGTCGCCGATCGGCCCCCACGCGATGGCGAGCGCCGGAAGGCCCTCGGCCCGCCGCCGGGCCGCCAGTCCCTCGAGCGCGGCGTTCGCGGCCGCGTAGGCGCCCTGGCCGGGATTGCCGAGCGCGGCCGCGACCGAGCCGAAAAGGACGAAATGCTCCGGGCGATCCGCGCGGGTCAGCCGGTCGAGCAGCAGTGCCGCGGCGAGCTTGGGCCGGATCGCGCGCGCCGCGGCGGCCGCGTCGATCTCGCGCGCGGGTCCGTCCTCGAACACCGCGGCGGCGTGCACCACCCCCTCGAGCCGCGCCGCGCCCCGGAGCCGAGCGAGCAGCGCCGAGATCTGCCCCTCGTCCGCCGCGTCGGCTGCCGCGCAGCGGATCGCGACGCCCGAGGCGCGGAGCGCCGCGAGCGCCGGGTCGTCTGCGGCGCGTGGCCGCCCGCTGCGCCCGGCGAGCCAGAGCTCGCGCACGCCCATCTCGACGAGCCGGCGCGCCGCCGCGAGCCCGAAGCCGCCGAGCCCGCCGGTGACCAGCCAGGCGCCGCCGCCGATCGGGCGCCGGGGCGGGGCGGGCTCGGCGGGCGGCGCGGGAGGGCGCAGCACGATCTTTCCGACATGGCCCGAGGCCCGCATCAGCGCCGTCGCGGCCTCTGCCTCTGCCGCCTCGACGATCTGGTGGGGAAGCGGGCGGTAGACGCCCCGGCCGAGCCCGTCGACCACCCGGCGGAGGAGTGCTGCCGCCGCCTCCGGCCTCGCGCGCGCCAGGCGGTCGAGGTCGACGGCGTGATAGGCCATGCCGGCCCGGAGCGCGCGCAGGCCGATGCGCGTGTCGGCGAGGAAGTCGCGCTTGCCGAGCTCGAGAAACCGGCCGAACGGGGCGAGACAGTCGAGCGACCGGCGCATCGCCTCGCCGGCGAGGCTGTTGAGCACCACGTCGACGCCGCGCCCGCCGGTCGCCGCGCGCACGGCGTCGGCGAAGTCGAGCCCGCGGCTGTCGAACACGCGCTCGGCCCCGAGCGCCGCGACGAGGGCGCGCTTGCCCGGGCTGCCGGCGGTGGCGAACACGCGGGCGCCGGCGGCGCGGGCCACCTGGAGCGCCGCGAGCCCGACCCCGCCCGCCGCGCCGTGAACGAGCACGCTGTCGCCCTCCCCCAGCCGGGCGAGATCGAGGAGCGCGTGGATCGCGGTGGCGAAGGCGACCGGCAGGCCGGCCGCCGCCTCCGGCGCGAGCCCGTCGGGCAGCGCGACCGCCGCCGTCTCGGGCAGGGTCGCGTGGCTGGCGAGCGCATGCGCGGCGAGGGCCATCACGGGCGTCCCCGGCGCGAGGCGCGCGCCCGGCCCGGCGCGGACGACGCGGCCCGCCAGCTCCATCCCGAGGCCGGGGCCGGCGAGCCCGTCCTCGACCGCCTCCTCCGGCAGCGACCCCTGCGCCAGCAGCGCGTCGCGAAAGTTGAGCCCTGCGGCCGCGACGCGGATCTCGATCTCGCCGGGCCCCGGCGCGCGCCGCTCGCTCGCCCGCCAGACGAGCGGCCGCCCGCGCCCGCCGTCGAGCCTCTGGCCCCCGACGCCCGCGGCCGGGGCGGGGCCCGAGAGGAGTTGCGGCGCCGCCCGGGCGCGCGGGGCCCACGCGCCCTCGGCGTCGATCCAGATCGCGGCGTCCTCGGGCGGCGCGGCGAGAAGCTCGGCGAGCGCGCCCGCCGCGGCCTCGGGCGCGAGCGCGGCGTCGAGCGCGGCGAGGCGGACCGTTTGCCCGGGCTCCTCGTTGGCGAGACAGCGGAGGAAGCCAGCGACCCCCGCCGCGACGGGGTCGGCGCCGGCAGCCCCATCCGTGCGCAGAACCGCCCAGAGCGGGCCGGCGCCCGCGCGCGCACGCCGCGCGATCTCGGCAACCGCGCCCGCGAGCCGGGTGGACGGGTCGCCGCCCTGCGCGAGGAGGTGCACCGTGGCGGGCGCATCGGCTCCGGGCGCGACGGCCGCGAGCCGCGTCGCGAGGGCCCGGGCGAGCGCCGGATCGGCCTCGGCGCCCGAGACCCGCGCTGGCGGTGCGGC
>CAZWDE010000010.1:11302-24337 GCA_964632555.1 uncultured Limibaculum sp. | reverse complement strand
GCCAGTCGGTCAAGGACCGGGCGGCGCTCTGGATTATCCGCGACGCGATCGCCCGGGGCGCGCTCCGCCCGGGCGGGACCATCGTCGAGGGTACCGCGGGCAACACCGGCATCGGGCTTTCGGTGGTCGGCGCGGCAATGGGGTTCCGCACGGTCATCGTGATCCCCGAGACGCAGTCCGAGGAAAAGAAGGACATGCTCCGGCTGGCGGGCGCGCGTCTTGTCGAGGTGCCGGCGGTGCCTTATCGGAACCCCAACAACTATGTGAAATATTCGGCGCGCCTCGCCGAAGCGCTCGACCGGAGCGAGCCGAACGGCGCCGTCTGGGCCAACCAATTCGACAATGTGGCCAACCGGCAGGCGCATATCGACACCACCGCGCCCGAGATCTGGGCCCAGACCGAAGGTCACGTGGACGGGTTCATTTGTTCGGTCGGCTCTGGCGGGACGCTGGCGGGGACCGCAGCGGCGCTCCGCGAGCGGAAGCCGGCGGTCAAGATCGGGCTCGCCGATCCGCTCGGTTCCGCGCTTTATCACTATTACGCGCATGGCGAGATCAAGGCCGAGGGGAGCTCGATCTCCGAGGGCATCGGCCAGGGGCGCGTGACGGCCAATCTCGAGGGGCTGACGGTCGATTTTCCCTATCAGATCCCCGACGAGGAGGGCTTGCCCATCGTCTTCGATCTTCTCCGGGAAGAGGGGCTCTGCATGGGGCTCTCCACCGGCATCAACGTGGCCGGCGCGATCCGCCTCGCCCGCGAGATGGGGCCCGGGCACACCATCGTGACCATCCTCTGCGATTACGGCACGCGATACCAAAGCAAAGTGTTCAATCCGACGTTCCTGCGGGAAAAGGGTTTGCCCGTGCCGGACTGGCGCGGCGCGGCCGGGACGGCGGATTTGCCGAACGTTTTCGAAAAAGTCGATGCCTGAGGGCCGCGGCCTCCGGCGCGGCCGCCCGGTCCGGCGCCTCTGGGCAGCCGCTCTGCTTGCCATCATCGGGGCGCTCTGCCTCGGCCTCGCAGCGGTCGCACAACAGACGGCCGATGCCGCGAACGAGAGCGTCGGCGCCAAGCTTGAGCGTTGGGACGGCGAAGCGGCGGCGATCCAACGGCGCATCGACGAAAACGATATCGGGATCGAGCAAATCGCCGCGATGCGGCAGACGCTCGATGCCCAGCTTGCCGAAATCGCTCCGATCCAGGAGCAAGTCCAGACCCGCCTGGACCCCCTCCGCCAACAGCTCGAAGCGTTGGGCGAGCCGCCGGCCGACGGCACCGAAGAACTCCCGCAGATCGCCGAAGAGCGCCGGCGCATCGCCTCGGACCTCGCCGAGATCGAAGCGCAGGCGCGCCGCGCCGACCAGGCCGAAGCGCGCGCCGAGGGGCTCGTCACCCGCCTGGCCACACTTCGCCAATCGCTCTTCACAGCGCAGTTGCTCGCCCGCGGCCCGACGATCCTGTTGCCGCATGTGTTCTTCGAGGGGATCGCGGCGATCGAGCGCACGGTCCGGACCGTGGTCGCCGAGACCCGGCTCCGCTGGCAGAACCTCGCCGGCGATATCGCCGGGCAGCTTCGCATCCTCGTGCCTCTTCTCGGCGTCGTCGTCGGCGCGCTCGCCCTTCTGCGCGCCCGGAAGATGGCGCTCGACTGGCTGTTGTCGGGGCTGAGCGAAGAGACCCCCCACTCGCGGCGCGTGAGCATCGGGGCCGGCGTGACGCTCGCCCGGCTGCTGATGCCGGCCGGGGCGCTCGCGCTCTTCTTCAGCGGGATCTATTTCATTGGCATTGCCGGGCCGCGCGGCGAAGCGGTGATCATCGGTCTCGGTACGGCGGCGGCGGCGGTGATCGGGGCCTATGCGCTCGGCGGGGCTTATTTTGCGCCCACGTCGCGGACGCTCCGCCTGGCCGCCCTCGACGACGCGGACGCGCTCGCCGCCCATCGCTGGATCATGCTGCTTGCGGCCGTCGTCGGCTTCGACCGGGCCTTCATCCATGTCGGCCAGCAGCTTGGCCTCGCCATCGAGGGGCTTACGCTCCTCAACGCGGCGCTGATGACCGTGGGCGGTGTCTCGCTCTTTTTCGTCACCCGGTATGTGCGCCCGCCGGAGCCCGCGGCGCGCCTCGAAAAACCGGGCGACGAGGACGACGCCGAAGCGCCGCGGCCCCTTCGCGTCGATCGGCCCATCGTCAGCCTGCTGCGTTTCCTCTCGCGCGTCTCGGCGGTCGCGGCCCCGATCCTCGCCCTCGCCGGCTACTACGCCGCGTCCCGCTATGCGTTCTTTCCGGTGGTCTTCTCGGGCGCGTTGATCGGGATCTGCCTGCTGCTGTATCACATCGTACGGACGATCCTCGGCGAGGCTTCGAGCCGGAACGGCGAAGAGGAGGGGGCTGTCGCCCGGCTCAAGCTCGTCGAGCTTGGCCTCGGCTTTCTGATCTTCTGCGCCGCGCTGCCGGCAATCGCGCTCATCTGGGGCGCGGACCCGCAGGATCTGGGCGTCGGTTGGCGCCGGGTCGTGGCGGGCTTCACCATCGGCGACGTGACGATTGCGCCGATCGATTTCTTCATCTTCGTCATCGTGCTGGTGGTGGGGATCATCCTCGTGCGCCGGTTCCAGGCGCTCCTGCGGCGCACGGTGTTGCCGTTCACCGGGCTCGATACCGGCGGGCGCGACGCGGTCGCCTCGGGCGCGGGGCATCTCGGCATCGTCGTCGTCGCGCTCATCGCGATCTCGAGCACCGGGCTCGATCTGTCGAACCTTGCCATCGTTGCTGGGGCGCTCTCGGTCGGCATCGGCTTCGGGTTGCAGAACATCGTCAACAACTTCGTCTCGGGCGTGATCCTGCTGGTGGAGCGGCCGATCAAGGCCGGCGACTGGATCGAGCTTCCCTCGGGCATGGGCTATGTGAAGTCGATTAATATCCGCTCGACCATGGTCGAGACGTTCGACCGGGCGGCGCTTTTCGTGCCGAATTCAGAATTGATCTCGAGCCCGGTGATCAACTGGACCCACTCGAACCTGAATGGGCGGATTATCGTCTCGGTCGGCGTCGATTATGAGAGCGACCCGCGCAAGGTCGAGCGGATCCTCCTCGAAATCGGCAAGGCGCACCCGATGCTGTTGCGCCGGCCGCCACCTTATGTGCTTTTCCGCGGGTTCGGGGCGGACTCGCTCAATTTCGAGATCCGCGGGATCCTCCGCGACGTGAACTGGCTCCTGAATGTGCAGTCGGACCTCTATTTCGAGATCGCCCGGCGGTTTGATCAGGAGGGCATCGGCATCCCGTTCCGCCAGGCCGATATCAAACTGAAGAATGCCGAGCAGATCGCCCACGCCTTCGGCACCGCCCTGCGCCCGGCGCACGGCCCGTTCGAGGAGGCCTCCCGGAGCCGCGTGCCCCGCGAGCTCGCCGTGCCGCGCGAGCGGACAGCGGCCGGTTACGAGGGCGCAGATGGTGACGGAGACCACTGAGGGAGCCGACCGATGACCGAGCCGCTTTTCCGCGACGACGCCTATCTCCGCACCTGCACGGCGCGTGTGCTCGCGGTGGGGCCCGAGGGCGTGTTGCTCGATCGCACGGTCTTCTATGCCACCGGCGGCGGCCAGCCGGGGGATCGAGGCGCGCTCGTCTGGGAGGGCGGCAAATTGCCGGTCACCACGGCGGTCAAGGGGGAGGGCGGCATTCTCCATGTGTCGGCTGAGGGCGCTGCCCTTCCGCCCGAGGGCGCCGAGGTGACTGCGCGCCTCGATTGGGAGACGCGGCACCGCCATATGCGTGTGCACACCGCGCTCCATCTGCTTTCGGTGGTGATCCCGCTCCCCGTCACCGGCGGTTCGATCGGCGCCGAGAAAGGCCGGCTCGATTTCGATATGCCCGAGGCGCCCGAGGACAAGGACGCGATCGAGGCGCGGCTGAACGCGCTCATCGCCGAGGATCACCCGGTGACCGCCGAGTGGATCACGGATGCGGAGCTCGACGCGAACCCGGGCCTTGTGAAAACGATGGCGGTCAAACCGCCCATGGGCGCCGGTCGTGTCCGGCTCATCCGCATCGGCGACGGCGCGCCGCCCGTCGATCTCCAGCCCTGCGGCGGGACCCATGTGCGCACGACCGCGGAGATCGGCCCCGTCGCCCTCGGCAAGATCGAGAAGAAGGGCAAGCAAAACCGACGGGTGACCCTGCTGCTCGGCTGAGCGCAGTTGCATGGGGCCGGTTCTGCCCCTAGGACTCGAACGAGGCCCTGAAGAGGACGTGATGTCGGATCCTACCCACCTCGTATCGACCGAATGGCTCGCCGGGCAGCTCGGCGCGCCCGATATTCGCGTGCTCGACGGCAGCTATCACTTGCCCGAAACCGGCCGGGACGCCCGCGGCGAGTATGCCGAGCGTCACATCCCCGGCGCGCGGTTCTTCGATATCGAGAAGATCGCCGATACCCGCTCGAGCCTTCCGCATATGGTCCCGCCGCTCGAGCAGTTCGTCTCGGCGGTGCGCAAGCTCGGCATCGGCGACGGCCACCGGGTCGTGGTCTACGATCAGGCGGGGCTCTTCTCGGCCGCGCGGGTCTGGTGGATGTTTCGAATGCACGGGCATCAGGACGTCGCGGTTCTGGACGGCGGTTTGCCGAAATGGATCGCCGAGGGCCGCCCCACGGACGACGAGAGCCCGGATCTGCGGGACCGGCATTTCACCGCCCGGCGCAACAATGCGATGATCCGCGACGTCACCCAGGTGGCGGCCGCGATGAAGCTCGGAAACGAACAGATCGTCGATGCGCGGAGCCCCGAGAGGTTCCGCGGCGAGGCGCCGGAGCCCCGCGAGGGACTGCGCTCCGGTCATATCCCGAGCGCCTGCAACGTTTATTACCGATCGCTCCTGAACGCCGACGGCACGATGAAGACGCCCGCGGAGATCCGCGCGGCCTTCGAAGGGGCCGGCGTCGATCTCGCCCGGCCGATCGTGACGACCTGCGGTTCCGGCGTCACGGCCTGCGTGCTCAGCCTCGCGCTCCACCGGATCGGCCACGGGCGAAACGCGGTCTATGACGGTTCTTGGGCGGAGTGGGGCGCCTATCCCGACCTCGCCGTCGAGACCGGACCCGCGGCGGATCCCGCCCGCTCGGCATGACCGGGACGGCCGAGAGCTACACCGTCACCTATCTCGAGATGACGAGGCGGCCCTCGGCCCCGCCGCCCTTGCCGTCGGGCGCCCGGGTGGCCCTCTTGAAGGCGACCGATCCGCCGGTCGACTATTTCCTCTATCTCTACCGGCAGGTGGGCGACGGCTATCTGTGGACCGACTGGCTCAACCAGCCCAGAGAGGCGCAGGAGGCCTTTGTCGCCGATCGGCAGGTCGGGCTCTTCACCATGGTGCTCGACGGTTGGCCCGGCGGGTTCTTCATGCTCGACACCCGCCAAAGCGGCGTCTGCGATCTCGCCTATTTCGGCCTCGTTCCGCAGGCAATCGGCCGGGGCCTCGGCCATTGGCTCTTGGCAACGGCGGTTTCGACCGGCTGGAGCCTGCCCGGGGTCGCCCGGATGACCGTAAACACCTGCACGCTCGATCACCCGCGCGCGTTGCCGCTCTACCAGAAGATCGGCTTTCGACCGATCCGTCGGGAGGAGCGTCCGATGGATGAAAACGGATCCTGATCCTGCTATAGGTCTGTGCGCCACGTTTCCCGGAGGACGCCATGGACCATCCCGACACCCAACAGACCGAATTCGTCCGCTTCTGGAACGAGATCCTCGTCCCGAAATTCATCCGCTGGAAGCATGTGCTCGTCGGCGGGCTCGGTAAGCATTCCGATGCAATCCTTCCCAAGCTCGAGGTGCATCCGGGCGAACGGGTCCTCGATGCGGGCGCGGGTTTCGGCGACACGGCCTGCTGGCTCGCCGAACGCGTCGGCCCGACGGGCGAAGTGGTCGCGATGGACTGCTGCGACGCTTTCCTCGACTATGGTCGACAAGAAGCCGCCGAAAAGGGCCTGACCAATGTCCAATTCAAGGCCGCTGACGTGGAGAGCTACCCGTTCCAGGGTGATTTCGACATGATCTTTTCGCGGTTCGGGACAATGTTCTTTTCGAACCCGGTCGCGGCGATGCGCAACATGTCGAAAGCGCTGAAACCCGGCGGTCGCTTCGTGCACATCGTCTGGCGGGATCGCGCGGACAATCACTGGGGTACGGTGCCGAAGGAGGTGCTGCTGCGCCATGTGCCGCCCCCGGGCGACGACGCGCAGACCTGCGGGCCTGGCCCCTTCTCGATGGCTGACGAAGAGACGACCCGCGGGCAGATGCAGGCGGCGGGCTTCACCGACATCGTCTTCGAGCGGGTCGATTGCCCGTTCCGCACCGGCGACGACATCGAGGACGCGATCGGCTTCCAGCTCGCGGTCGGCCCGGCTGGCGAGGTCTATCGCGAAGCGGGGGACGAGGCGAAGGCCAAGCACGACGCGATCATGGCCGATCTTCGTGCAGCCTATGCGCCCTATGCCACGCCGGACGGGGTGTTTATGCCGTCCTCATCCTGGGTCATCACGGCGCGCAAACCTGCCTGACCCCACAGCCGGAGCGATTTACAGGCAGGCGGCGGGTGCCCACAGTGATGACGCGGAACACCACTTCGAAGTTGTCAAGGGGCCGCCTGTGCGCCTCCTTCTCCTGGGCCTGCGGGGCCAAGCGCTCGCCGCTCCCGTCTCGGTCACCTGGACCGGGACGGTCGTCCCGGAGAACCTCGACGAAGCGCCGGTCGGTCGAACCATCACTGGGGCCTTCACCTTCGACATCACCGGCGTCAGCCCCAAGGTGTTCGCATTCCCTTCGACGCGCTCGCGGCCGCCATGGGGCTCCTGACCATGTGATCGGCAAGGATCGGCCTTGATTGGCCTTGCCGCCCCGGCTGGGCTAGAGAGGAGCGCCCGTCTTATCGGAGGCTCTATGTTCGACCCGGCCCGGCCCTACAGCTTTCACATCGAGCTGACCGACAAGTGCAATGCGGGCTGCCCGATGTGCCCGCGCACCGATCACATGAACGGCTGCCGCGCGGACCGCAGCGTGGTGGCCAATGTCGAACTCGGCCTTGGGGATTTCGAGACCCATTTCGACGACGCGTTCGCGGCCCGCACCTCCGAGGTGATCTTCGGCGGCGCCTATGGCGATCCGCTTGCCGCACGGGAACTCCTTGAGATCGTCGAGCATCTGACGGCACGCGGCGTGGCCGTCGCCATTGCCACCAATGGATCGCTCCGGCGTCCGGATTGGTGGGCCCGCATGGGCCGTGCCATGGCGAAGGTGCCCGGCAGCCGGCTCGAGCTCCATATCGACGGGCTCCACGACACCTCGCCGCTCTACCGGGTGAACACCGACGTCGCGAAGATCCTCGAGAACGCGGCCGCCTATATCGCGACCGGTGCGAGGGCCGAGTGGCATTTCATCATCTTCCGCCATAACGAGCACCAGATCGAGGAGGCGTTCCGGCTCTCGCGCCGGCTGGGTTTCGCCCGCTTCGTGCTGATCGACACGGTGCGGTTCGGCCCGGGCGGGCAGTTCGACTATGTGATGCCGTCTGGCGAAGCGCGGGTGCTTGAGCGGCCGACCCGTCGCGCGGACGACTTCGCACTTGCTGGCGGCGAGATCGCGCTGGCAAGCCGCGACGAGGCGGCAGAGGCCGCGGCGGAGCCCTCTCCCTTTGCGGTGAACGGTATCGACTGCAAATCGGCGGTCCGGAACAGCCCCTATATCTCGGCGCACGGGCAGGTTTCGGCCTGTTGCTGGGTCGCGGGTTCGGGCGAGGAGCGGGGCTTCTTCGCAGCAAACGGTCTTTCGCAGGCGCGCTACAATCTGCGCGCGCGCCCGCTCGCCGAGATCATGGCCGACGAGCCCTTCGCCAGCCGCTACGCCGCCGCTTGGGCGGCCGACAGTTTGCCCACCTGCCGCCACAAATGCGGGAAGATGCGGCGGAACCGTCGAAACGCGCTCTGAACCGAGGACGCCCGGCCCCACCGGTGTGACGCGGCGACGCGGTTGTGCCGCACTGCAATGGCTGAGAAGCTTGATGAGCCGGGTTTCGCAGAAAAGATGGGCCGCTTCAGATCACGCCCGGCGCGACGGTCCGAACCCAATCCGAGAAGACGCCAATGAAACTCTCCCCCGACCAGATCGCGGCCGCATCGGCCGTGCTCGGTGCCGAGCCCTTGCCGGCCGAGCACCCGGCAATCCTCGACCTGCAACAGGCATTCGGCGACAAGACGTTCTACGTCGATACGAACGGTCTTCTGGTCTTTGAGCCGACCGCGCCCGATATGCCGGACGACACAGAGGCCAGGCTTATGCTCGTCGCCGCCTGGACCGGCGAGGACAAAACCAAGCTCGGCGTCGTCGAGCCGGTCGATACCGGCATCGCCGTGGAACTCGGCGCCCCCACGGACAGCACGACGAACTGAGCGTGATCCGGTCCGGGCGCGCGGGACTGTCCGTTCGTCCGGGCCCGCTCAGCGGCGAAAGAGCCCCTCGAGCACGTCGTCGAGCGCGGAGCCGTCGCCGTCTCGATCCAGCAGGGCCAGAAGAGGTCCGAGGTCGGAGCCACCGCCGCCCCGACGCAGGCCGCCGAGCATCCCCATCAATCCGCCAAGGAGCCCGCCCGCGCGTCCGCCCATCATGCCGCGGAGTGTCTCGTCGGGCATCCGCTTTTGCAGACCGCCCTGCAGCATCGCAGCGATCGCCGGAAGGAACCGCTCGACAATGCCGAGATCGATGCCTGTCCGCTCTGACGCGGCCGAGGCGAGCGAGCGGGTCGCATCGCGCGAGCCGAGGATCTCCTCGAGGAAGGCCTGACCTTGGGCCTGACCGGCGACGCTCGCGGCCTCGGCCGGCCGATCGAAAAACCCCGCCTTGTCTTCTCCCAGCATCGGCGTGAGCGCGCGCTCAGTCTCGCCTCGTTCGGCCCGCTTGCGCACGGCCTTCCCGATTGCCGGCGCCAAAAGCTCGGTCAGCCGATCGGCCTCGTCCGCCGCGAGCCCCACTTCCCGGCCGACAGTCTCGATGCCGCGGCCTCCCTCGGCGTCCCGGATCAGTGCGTTGAGCGACATAAGTGTCCTCCCCTATCGTCCCTCGTCGCGAGACTGTAGAGCCCGAGCGTGACAGTTTGCCCGGCAGAGGCGGGGGCGCGGCGGAAAGGTAGACGATTGCCATGGACATGAAAGCGCTGGCGATGGGTGTGGCGTTTGCGCTGATGTGGTCCTCGGCCTTTACCTCGGCGCGGATCATCGTCGTCGACGCGCCCCCGCTCACGGCGCTCGCGGTCCGGTTCCTGATCTCCGGGGTTTTGGCCGTGGCCGTTGCCCGGGCGCTCGGTCAGAGCTGGGCGCTCAGCCCGGCCCAGTGGCGGGCGACGGCGCTCTTCGGGCTCTGCCAAAACGCGCTTTATCTCGGGCTCTATTTCGTTGCGATGCAGACCGTGGAGGCCTCGCTCGCGGCCATCGTCGCCTCGACGCTGCCGCTTCTCGTGGCACTCTCCGGTTGGGCGGTCAGGGGCGAGCGTATCCGTCCCCTCGGTGCAGCGGGGCTCGTCGCCGGCATGGGCGGCGTCGCGCTCATCATGGGGACGCGGATCGGCGGCGGCGCGGTCGACCCGATCGGCCTCGGGCTCTGCGTGGCGGGGGTGCTCGCGCTCACGGTCGCCACGCTCAGCATGCGCACGGCGAGCTCGGGCGGAAACCTGCTCATGATCGTCGGGCTTCAGATGCTCGTGGGCGCAACGGCGCTCGCGGCGGTCGGCCTCGCAACCGAACCGCTCGAGGTCCGCTGGACATGGACGCTGGCGGCGGCCTTCGTCTACACGACCCTCGTACCGGGATTGGCGGCGACCTTCGTGTGGTTCCTGCTGGTCGAGCGGGTGGGCGCCGTCCGAGCGGCGACCTTCCACTTCTTGAACCCGTTTCTCGGCGTGGCGATCGCGGCCTTAGTCCTCGGCGAACGGATCGGCGCGCTCGATGCGCTCGGCGTCGCGGTCATCGCGGCCGGGATCCTGGCGGTTCAGCTCTCGAAGACGGCCGGGCCCCGTCCGGCCGCCTCCGCCCCGTGAGCTTACTCGACGGGGGTCACGTCGCAGACGATGGCGGTCGCCGGCCGCTCGCCTCGGTTGAAGAACCAGTGGACCGTGTCCTCGTCTTCGATGATCCCGACGCTGTCCTCGGCCGCATAGACCGTCTCGCCGCTCTCGCGGCCTTCGATCCACTCGCCCGAGACGACCTTGACGAGGCCCGGCCGGTTCGCGTGACTGTGCTTGGCGATTTGCCCGCCCGGCATGATCGTGATCGCGCGGAGCTGGAGTTTGTGGCCCGTGAGCCCGATCGTCGTTTCCATCGACTGGGGTGAAATCAGGCCGAGCGCTTCGACGGCGAGGCCCTTGTGCTCGGTCGGCGGTTCGGCCGGCGTTGTGGCGGCGGTGACCGCGCCGGCCCCGATCAACGCGCCGATGACAAGCCCGGGCAAGAGCATTCCGAGGCTGAGATGTCGCGTGTGCATGGCAGATCTCTCCTTTTTTGCCTTCGGGGATGCTACTCTTTTGGCAGAATGCGACCGAACGAGGGTTTCTCACCAGGAGATGAGGCATGCTCATGCGACGCCGGCTTCCTCCTTTATCCGCGATCCGAGCGTTCGAGGCGGCCGCCCGGCACCTCAGTTTTCGCATGGCGGCGGCGGAAATCTGCGTGACGCCCTCGGCGATCAGCCACCAGGTCCGTGCGCTCGAGGAGCATCTCGGCCAGGCGCTTTTCCTGCGCGCGGGCGGGCGCATCGTGCTGACCCGGGCGGGACAGGCCTATCTCGAGGAACTGACGCAGCTCCTCGACGGTCTCGACACGGCTACGCGCGCCGTCTCGACCCTATCGGGCGGGCCCTTCCGCGTGTTGTCGACACCCGGCTTCGCGGCGCGCTGGCTTGCTCCGCGGCTGGCGGCGTGTCCGCTCGGCGCACGGTTCGAGATGCGGGTGTCCGATGGGGCGCCGTCCACGGATTTCGCGACGAACGGGGTGGATGTCACGATCCAATGGCAAGCGGACACGGTGGCCGGTGTCGTGACCGAGCCTTTGATGCAATCCGTTCGTTACCCGGTCGCGGCACCCGCCGTCGCCGCCCGGATCCCACACCCTGAAACGCTCCTGTCGGAGACGCTGCTCTACGCCGAGGTCGCCGATGGCTGGCCCGAATGGTTTCGCCTCGCCGGGGTCAGCCCGGTTCATATGCCGCCCGGGCCGCGCCTCGCGCATTGCGAACTGTCGCTCACGGCCGCCGAGCGGGGCCAAGGCGTGACCCTCGCCTATGACGCGATGGCGCGGACGAGTTTGGCCGAGGGGCGGCTCGTACGGCTCTTCGATGTGACAGTGCCGGCAATGACGCTTTATTCGGTCGCCTACCCGGTCAGCCGCGCCCGCTGTCCCGACATTCGCCGCTTTCGCGACTGGCTCTTTGCCGAAGTGACCGCGGAGGGCACGCTCGACCACCAAAGCCGGCTCGACGCGGCCGAGTGATGTCAGGCGGCGGCACGCAGCGTCCGCGCGGTGAGATCTTGCATTTCTTGATGCCCGCGCCGAGTAGCGTCGAGGCAGAGCTCAAGTTTCCGCGCGTCCTCCATGAGGTCGAGGCGGCTCGCAAGCGCCAGGCAATTTGCATACCCGGCCATGGCATAAAGCGTCATCCGCTGGTACTGCGCCGCGATCATCGCGTCTTGTGCCAGGCGCGACCCGAACGGCGCGTTGAGCGCGTGCGCCTCGGCTTCGGCACAGAGCCCCTCCATGCCTTTGCAGAAGTCGGCCTGCGTGTCGAACCCGTGCCCTTCGAGCAGCCGGCTAACCGTATCGAGACCCCGTGCGATCCCTTCAACGCCATCCGAAAGCGCGTCCCGTAGCCGCTCGTCTTCGGCCGTCTCAGCCAGGCGCCGGGTCATCTCCATCGCCTGCGTGTTCGCGCTCGAAAGATCCCTCAGCTGATCGATGTACACGTCGTTCAGTGTGGCCAAAGCCATGATCCACCTCCTGTTTTCCGTTCACCAAGAGAACGTCGGAGGCCCGGGTCACGTTCCTGGGCTAAGAAAAAGGGGCCCGCGCGGGGCCCCCATCCGATCGCCGTGCGGCCTGCCGATCACTCGGCCGGTTCGGCCTCTTCCTTGGCGATTTCCTTACCGGTCTTCTGGTCGACGATCTTCATCGAGAGACGCACCTTGCCCCGGTCGTCGAAGCCCATCAGCTTGACCTTCACCTCTTGGCCTTCCTTGACCACGTCCTTGGGGTTGATGCCGCGCTCATGGCTCATCTGCGAGACGTGCACGAGACCGTCACGCTTGCCGAAGAAGTTCACGAAGGCCCCGAAATCCATGATCTTGACGACCTTGCCCGTATAGATCCGGCCGATCTCCGGTTCCTCGACGATGGCGGCGATCAGATCGCGGGCTTTCTGGATCGCTTCGCCGTTCGCCGAGGCGATCTTGATCACGCCGTCGTCGTTCACGTCGATCTTGGCGCCCGATTCCTCGACGATCGAGCGGATCACCTTGCCGCCGGCGCCGATCACCTCGCGGATCTTGTCCGGATTGATCTGAATCGTCTCGATCCGCGGCGCATGGGCCGAGAACTCGCCCGCCGTCGAGAGCGCCTTGGACATTTCGCCGAGGATATGCATCCGCCCGTCTTTGGCCTGGGTGAGCGCCTGGCGCATGATCTCGGGCGTGATGCCCGCGACCTTGATGTCCATCTGCAGCGAGGTGATCCCGGCCTCGGTGCCGGCGACCTTGAAATCCATGTCGCCCAGATGGTCCTCGTCGCCGAGGATGTCCGTCAGCACCGCGAACCGACCGTCCGCCTCGAGAATGAGGCCCATGGCAACGCCTGCGACCGGCGCTTTGAGCGGCACGCCCGCATCCATCATCGACAGGGACGCGCCGCAGACCGTCGCCATCGAGGACGAGCCGTTCGACTCGGTGATCTCCGAGACGATGCGGATCGTGTATGGAAAGTCGGTCGCTGGCGGCAGAACGGC
>CAZWDE010000010.1:9356-11292 GCA_964632555.1 uncultured Limibaculum sp. | reverse complement strand
CCGGGAGCACCGCCTGCAGCGCGCGCCAGGCCAGCTTGCCGTGGCCGATCTCGCGCCGCCCCGGCGCGACCTTGATGCCGGTCTCGCCCACCGAGAAGGGCGGGAAGTTGTAGTGCAGCATGAAGTTCGAGCGGCTCTCGCCCTCGAGCGCGTCGACGATCTGCTCGTCGTCGCCGGTGCCGAGGGTGGTGACGACGAGCGCCTGCGTCTCGCCGCGGGTGAACAGCGCCGAGCCGTGGGTGCGCGGGAGGATGCCCACCTCGCACTCGATCGGGCGCACGGTGGTGAGGTCGCGCCCGTCGATCCGCTTGCCGGTCTCGATCACCGCGCCGCGCAGGATCTCCGCCTCGAGCGCCTTGAAACAGGCCGAGACGGCGTTGGGGTCGGCCTTCTCCTCGTCGGCCAGCCCGGCCACCAGCGCCTCCTTGGCGGCGGCGATCTTGGTGGTGCGCTCCTGCTTGTCGAGGGTGGCGAAGGCGTCGCGCAGCGGCGCGTCGGAGAGCGCGCGGACGCGGGCCATCAGCACCGAATGGTCCTGCGGCTGGAAGTCGAAGGGCTCGCGCGCGGCCTCCTCGGCGAGGCCGATGATCATGTCGATCACCGGGCGGAGGGCGTCGTGGCCGAACATCACGGCGCCGAGCATCTCCTGCTCGGAGAGCTCGTAGGCCTCGGATTCCACCATCATCACGGCGTTGCGGGTGCCGGCGACGACGAGGTCGAGGCGCATGTCCTCGAGCTGGTCGAATTTCGGATTGAGAACGTAGCGGCCCTGATCGTCGAAGCCGACGCGGCAGCCGGCGATGGGGCCCATGAAGGGCGCGCCCGACAGCACCAGCGCCGCCGAGGAGGCGATCATCGCCACGATGTCGGGGTCGTTCTCGAGGTCGTGGCTCAGCACGGTCGCCACCACCTGCACCTCGTTCTTGAAGCCCGGCACGAAGAGCGGCCGGATCGGCCGGTCGATCAGCCGCGAGGTCAGCACCTCCTTCTCGGTCGGCTTGGCCTCGCGCTTGAAAAAGCCGCCGGGAATCTTGCCGGCGGCGTAGTACTTCTCCTGGTAGTTGACGGTGAGGGGGAAGAAGTCCTGCCCCTCCTTCTGCTTCTTCTCGTAGCAGACGGTGGCGAGCACCGTGGTCTCGCCATAGGTCGCCAGCACCGCGCCGTCGGCCTGCCGGGCCATCTTGCCGGTCTCCAGAGTGAGCGTCTCGCCGCCCCACTCGATGCTGCGTTTCGTGATCTCGAACATGTCGGTTCCCTTTGTCGGCGCCCCTGCGCCTTTCTGTCCCGGCCGGACGGCCCCGAACGGCCCCCGCGGAACGGCCCCGTCATCCTAGCCAACCGCCGCCGTCCCGGGGCGTGAGACGGAAGCGCGCGGAGTGTCGCGCCGGGTCGCGGGAGGGTCCCGCCGGGGCGGCGCGCGGCCCCGGTCGTCGGTCTGCGCGGCGCCCGCCGGGGCGCCGGCCGGGCTCAGCGACGGATGCCGAGGCGCTCGATCAGCGAGCGGTAGCGGGCCTCGTCCCGGGCCTTGACATAGTCCAGCAGCTTGCGGCGCTGGCTCACCATCTTCAAGAGACCGCGGCGGGAGTGGTTGTCCTTGCGGTGGGTCTTGAAGTGCTCGGTCAGGTTCACGATGCGCTCCGTGAGGATCGCGACCTGCACCTCGGGCGAGCCGGTGTCGCCCTCCTTGTTTCCGAAGTCCTTGATGAGCGCGTCCTTGCGCTCGGGCGTGATCGACATCCGCGGTCTCCTCGGGTTCGGGGTCGGTCCGCCCGCCGCGGCCAGGGCCGGGATGTCGTCCAGCGCGGTCGCGAAGCGAGGCGGGATGCCGTCACACGCGACGGCAGCGCGCCTTATGCACGAGACGCCGGCGGAATGCTAGGGGGCGTCCGTCCCTCGCGCGCCGCGTCGCGCGGCCCTCGCCGCCATGGCCCGCGCG
>CAZWDE010000010.1:0-9256 GCA_964632555.1 uncultured Limibaculum sp. | reverse complement strand
GCGCGAAAGAGGACCGGCCCGAAGTTCATCCGTGCCCCGAGCGCGGGCGCCGGCCGGCTTGCCGACCGCGCCAGGGCGCGCGAGCGCGGCGGGAGGGGGTGCGACGGCGGTGCTCCCGAGCGGGGACGGGTCCACCGCCCAGCCCCGCCCGACCGGGCGCGGCGGGCCGCGACGGCCGCCGACGCGCGAGGGGCCTCAGCGCAGCGGGTCCTCGAAGCTCGGCACGCCGAACGGCCGACCGCGGCTGTCGCGCAGCCGGCGGTGGAACGGATCGCCCGGCCCGTCGAGCGGGATCCGGGCGCGGCGCGTGCGCTCGGGCGGGTCGTCGGCGAGCCGCCAGCGTTCCTGCCCCGGCACCCGGCGCCATTCCGCCGAACCCTCGAGGATCGCGCCGACGTAACTGTCGCGGTAGGCGGGATCGACCGTCTGCGCCCCGGCCCCGGCGGCCGCGAGGACACAGGCCAGGGCGACGCCGGGCGACGCTCTCACCGCCCCACCCGGTCCGCCCAGTCGAGCGACTCGAACCAGTAGCCATGCGCCGTCGCGAGCCAGCGGTCGGCCTCCCGCGCCACGATCCACGCGTCGAGGAAGGCGCGGAGCCCGTGCGCGCCGCGGCGCACGGCGAAGCCCGCCGCGGAGCCGATCAGCGGCTCCTCGAGCGGCAGATCGACCGTCTCGGGATGGCGGAGCGCGAGGAACCGCGCCTCGGGCAGGCTGGCGAGCAGCGCGTGCGCGGTGCCGTCGAGCAGCGCCGCCTCGGCCTCCTCGGCGCTGCCGAGCGTCCGGAGATCGGCCTTGGGGAAGAGCGTGTGCGCAAGCCCGGCCGACATCGTCTCGGCCACCGTCACGATCACGATCTCCGGCGCGTCGAGCGCGCCGAGGCTCGCGATCTCGGCGGTGCGCGCGGTGTTGGTGGCGATCGCGACGCCCGAGCGGAAATAGGGGCGGGTGAACTCGACCCTGAGCGCCCGCTCGGGCGTGATGGCCAGGCCGGCGGCGATCATGTCGATCTCGCCCCGCTCGAGCGCGGGGATCGTCTCCTCGAAGGGCAGCAGGCGGAACTCGGCGGCGACGCCGATGTCCTCCGCGATCTTCTCGCCGATGTCGATCTCGAAGCCGGCGAGGCCGCCCACGGGCCGCTCGATGGTCCACGGCACGAAGGCCGCGACGCCGATCCGGATCGCGCCGCGCTCGCGGATGTCGTCGAGCGCGTCCGCGGCGGCCAGCGGCGCGAGCAGCGCCAGCGCGGCGGCGAGGAGAACGGCGGGGCGAAGGGCGGGCAGGCGGAGGGCGGGCATCGCGCGGGGCATGTCGGTCTCCGGTCGGGCGGGCACCCGTCAGACCTACGGGGCCGCCCCGCGGCGGTCAATCGTCGCGCTCGGCGGTCGGCGGGCGCAGCACGCGCGTCGGGCGGAGGCGGGCCCCGGCGGCCTCGCAGAGCGCCACGGCCCGGCCCCCGGCGCTCGCCCAGACGGTTTGTCCCTCGGGCGCGCGGCCGGGCGCGAGCGGGACCGGCTGGCCGTGGCGGAGCCGCTCGGCGTCGGCCGGCGCGACGGCGATCTCGGGAAGGCCGGCCAGCGCCGCCTCGATCGGCAGAAGCGGGGCGGGGGCGCCTTCGCGGATCGCCGCGAGCGCGTCGAGCGCGATCGCGTCGGTCACGTCGAAGACCCCGCTGGCGAGCCGCCGCAGCGCCGTCACGTGCGCGCCGCAGCCGAGCGCCCGCCCGAGATCGCGCGCGACCGCGCGGACATAGCCGCCCTTGCCGCAGACCATCTCGATCTCGGCGTGATCGGGGTCGGGGCGGGCGAGCAGCGCGATCCGCGCGACATGCAGGGGCCGCGCGCCGAGCTCGGGCGCGCCGCCGCCGCGCGCGAGGTCGTAGGCGCGCGCGCCCTCGACCCGGATCGCCGAGAAGGCGGGCGGCACCTGCAGCGTGTCGCCGAGGAAGGCGGGCAGGGCGGCCTCGATCTCGGCGGTCGCCGGCCGCTCGGGGCTCTCGACGGTGACGGCGCCCTCGGCGTCGTCGGTCGCCGTCTCCTGCCCGAGGCGGAGGGCGAAACGGTAGGTCTTGAGACCGTCCTGCACGGGCGCGACAGTCTTCGTGGCCTCGCCGAAGGCGATGGCGAGCAGCCCGGTCGCGAGCGGGTCGAGCGTGCCGGCATGGCCCGCCTTCTGGGCGCGGAGCGCGGCGCGGGCGCGCGCGACCACGTCGGTCGAGGTCACGCCCGCGGGCTTGTCGATCAGGAGCCAGCCGTCGACCGGCCGGCCGCGCCGCCGCTTCGCCATCCCGTCCTCCCCTGCGGACGGGCCCTGTCGCACGGATCGGCGCGAGGGTGAAGGGGCCGCGTCGGCCGGCGAGGCGGCGCGCGCCACCGGCCTCCCGGCGCGGCTCCGCCACGTTCGGGTCGGTTACAGGCGTAACCCGGCGCTCAGCGGCCTTCGCGGCGCCAGGCGGCGAGGAACAGCAGCCCCGTCGCGAGCGCGGCGATCCACGCCGGCAGGAGCGGGGTCAGCCGGATCCCGGTCACGCGGTAGGCCTCGCGCCGCTCGAGCCCGATCCAGCTGCGCCCGTGGGCGCGCCGGCCCTCGCCGACCATGCGCAGCTCCGGCCGCCCGTCGGCCAGCCACGCCGAGCGTCCGCCGCTCTCGGCGACCAGCGGCGTCAGCAGCGAGGCGGTGGCGACCGGGTTCTCGTATTCGCGCGGCGCGGGCGGCCCGACCGCGGCGACCGCCGTGAACGGCCCCTCCGAGAAGCGCCAGAGCCCCTCGTCGGCGTCCTCCAGCACCGCCTGGTAGCGGCCCGGCCCGACCTGCGAGAGCTGCAGCTCGCGCGCCTCCTCGGCCGCCTCGGCGCCCTCCGGCGGCTGGGCGAGCACGGCGCCCGGGGCCTCCTCGGCCAGCGTGCGGCGCTCGACGATCACGGTCGAGCCCTCGACGGTGGCGAACAGCGCCTCCTCCTCGAGCTCGGGCTCGCGCATCAGCCAGTGCGCCGTGCGCCGGAGCAGGTCGGCCTGCGGCCCGCCGCCCTCGTAGCCCCGGCTCCAGAGCCAGGCATGGTCGGAGGCGAGGAGCGC
The DNA here is from genome assembly GCA_964632555.1 of uncultured Limibaculum sp. Taxonomy (GTDB): domain Bacteria; phylum Pseudomonadota; class Alphaproteobacteria; order Rhodobacterales; family Rhodobacteraceae; genus Thermohalobaculum. Next base: position 6,182 of record CAZWDE010000010.1, on the reverse strand, counting down.
CACCCGCCCCTCGCCGACGCGGTCGAGGATCAGGAGCGGGCGGCCGCCGATCCCCTCCATCACGATGTCGCCCGAGCGCGGCTCGACCGTCACCTGGCGCAGCCACCGGCCCCAGGCCGGGCCGTCCTCGCCGCGGCCGGCCCCGGCCTCGAGCCCGGCGGTCACCGGATGGCGCCCGCCGAGATCGGTGATGAGCGGCTTGAAGGGCTGCTCCAGCACCTCGAGCGTGGGCGTGGCCGGCAGGATGTCGGCGAGCGGGGTCCGGGCGAGGCTCTCGGCGCCGGCGAAGGCGGGCCCCGAGGCGAGGAACACCGCGCCGCCCTCCCGGACGTATTTCGCGATGTTGGCCAGATAGGCGGGCTGCAGCACGCGCCGGTAGCGGTAGCGGTCGAAGATGATGAGGTCGAAGCCGTCGATCTTCTCGAGGAACAGCTCGCGCGTCGGGAAAGCGATCAACGAGAGCTCGGAGACCGGCGTGCCGTCCTGCTTCGCCGGCGGACGCAGGATCGTGAAGTGGATCAGGTCGACCGTCGGGTCCGACTTCAGCAGGTCGCGCCAGGTGCGCCCGCCCGGATGCGGCTCGCCCGAGACCAGCAGCACGCGGAGACGGTCGCGCACCCCGTTCACCTCGGCGACCACGCGGTTGTTGCGCTCGGTGAGTTCCCCCTCGCGCGGCGGCACGCGGATGTCGACCACCGTGGGGCCGCCATGGGTGATGTCGACCGGGATCTCGGTCTCGCGGCCGAGATCGAGCAGGATCGGGCGCGGCGCGCCGCCGTCGATCGAGACGAGCGCCGGGAGCTTGAGGCCCAGCCCCTCGGGCGGGTTGCCGAGCGCGCGGGCGCGCACCGCGAAGCTCACCTCGCCGCCGACCAGGCCGAAGCCCGGCGCGGTCACGAGGTCGAGGGCGATGTCGAAGGCGCCGCGCTCGCCCGCGATCAGCGCGTGCACCGGGCCCGGGAAGTCCTCGACCCGGCCCTCGTCGTGGATCTGCCCGTCGGAGAGAAGCACGGCGCCGGCGATCTGCTCGGGCGGCGTGCGGGCCTGCGCCTCGTCGAGCGCCGAGAGAAGCCGGGTGCCGCGGTTCTGGCCGCTGGCGTCCGGGCCCACCTCGATGGTCTCGAGCCGGATCGGATCGGCCGCCGTCGAGGCCTCGGCGACCGCGCGCTCGATCTCCGCGCGGGCCTCGGCGATCTGCGCGCGGCGCTCCTCGAGATCCGTGCTCTCGGTCGCGTCGACCACGAGGAAGGCGACGTTCTCGAGCCCCTCGCGCGTCTCCTCGCGGAGCTGGGGAGAGGCCAGCGCGGCGACGAGGATCGCGAGGCCGAGCGCGCGCAGCCACCAGCCGGAGAGCCCGCGCCAGAGCGCCACGCCCACCATGGCGAGCGCGACCGCCGCGATCGCGGCGATCGCGGGCCACGGCAGGAGGGGAGCGAAGTCGATCGTGGTCGCCATGGCGGTCCTTTCCCGGGCCTCGGCCCGTCGGCGGCGGTCGGCGCGTTACTGGCCGAGGCGGCGCAGCACCTCGGGCGCGTGAACCTGGTCGGACTTGTAGTTGCCGGTGAGCGCGTAGAGCACGAGGTTGACGCCGAAGCGCATCGCCATCTCGCGCTGCCGGTCGCCGGCGCGCCCGACCGGCAGGAGATAGTTGCCGCGCTCGTCGACCGCCCAGGCCGCCGCCCAGTCGGCCGAGCCGACGATCACGGGCGAGACGTTGTCGTCCACCCGGTCGAACTGCGGCACCCCGGCCTCCGCCGCGTCCTCGCGGCCCGGCGGGCGCGCTTCGGCCCAGACCCGGCCGCCCTGCCAGCGCCCGGGGAAGCGGTCGAGCAGGTAGAAGGCGCGGGTCAGCACGTGGTCCTGGTCGACGGGCTCGAGCGGCGGAAGGTTGAGCGCTCGGGCGATCGCGCGCATCTGCGTCGCCGAGGCGCCGCCGAAGCCCGAGGCGCCGGACTGCGTGTCGATCAGCAGCATCCCGCCCGTGTCGATGTAGTCGGCGAGCCGGGCGAGCGCCGCCTCCGAGGGCACGGTCTCGCCGGTGAGCGGCCAGTAGACCAGCGTGTAGAAGGCGAGTTCGTCGGTCTCGGGGTCGACGCCCACGGGCGGGCCCGGCTCGACGGCGGTGCGCCGGGTGAGCTCGAGCCCGAGGCCGAAGAGCGCGCGCTCGGAGATCCGGTCGGTCCGCTCGTCGCCCGTCACGAGATAGGCGAGCGTGGTCTCGGCGGTCGCCTCGACCGCGCGGCGGTCGTCGCCGCTCGCCCCAGAGCCGCGCGGCTGCGCCTCCGCCGCGTCGGGCGCGGCGGCGAGCGCCAGCGCGGCGAGCCCGACCGCCGCCGTCCCGCGCACCGGCAGCGACAGCCGCCCCGAGACGACGAGCGTGGCGAGGATGTCGAGGAGCGCCAGCAGCACCGCCGCCGTGAGGAAGGTGGCGCCGAGCGGCCGCGCCTCCGAGCCGCCGAGCGCCTCGGTGGTGACGCCGCCGGGGGCTGCGGGCATCGGCGCGAGCGCGTCGCCCTCGCGGTGGAGGTTGAGCACGAGCTCGGTCGCCTCTCCGGCCGCGCGGTCGCCGCGATCGGCCCGCGCATAGAGCCCGGGGGCGAGGCCGGGCCCGGCGCGGAGCTCGGCGAGCCGCTCGCCCGCCACGGGCTCGACGGCGGTGCTCGGCGGGCGGGGCGTGCCGTCGAGGCCGAGCACGCTCTCCGCGCGCCAGAGCGTGCCGGCCAGCGCCTCGGCCGACGGCGTCTCGGGCGCCTGACCGGGCGCGAGGCTCATCAGCCGGCCGAGCATCTCGACGAAGAGGCCCGAGAGCGGCAGCGAGGACCATTCGGCGTCGGCCGTGACGTGGAACAGCACCACGTAGCCGGCCCCGAGCTGCTTGGCGGTGACGAGCGGCGTGCCGTCCTCGAGCGTCGCCCAGACCCGGTCGGCGAGGTCGGGCCCCGGCTCGGCCAGCACCTGCGTGCGCACGGCCACCTCGTCGGGCGCCTCGAGCATCCGGAAGACGCCCTGCTCGTCGAACGGCCCGAGCGTCTTCGGGCTCGACCAGGCGAGCGCGCCGCCGAGCACCCGCCCGCCGCGGCGGAGCCGCACGGGCAGCAGCGGGTCCTCGCCGGTCGCCATGGCGCCCGTCCCGAGCCGGTCGCTGATCGCGGCGGCGAGCCGCGGCCCCGCGAAGCGGATCAGGAGGCCGCCCTCCTCGGCGACCCAGCTCTCCAGCCGCTCGCGCTCGGCCTGCGCGAAGTCGCCCTGGTCGGCCAGCACCAGCGCGGCCGGCTCCGCCTCCAGCATCTCGCCGAGCGCGCCCTCGCGCACGTCGGCATAGGGCACCAGCGCCTTGCGCAGATAGTGCCGCGCCGAGGTCAGCGAGATCGGGGTGCCCTCGGTGCCCTGGTCGACGAGGCCGACCGGCACCCGCCGGATCGCTCCGGTGGCCATCGCCGCCCCGCCGGCGCTCGGCCGGTCGGCGAGCACCACGCGCGTCACCTCCCGCACGAGCTCGGGCGGCAGGTCGAACACCGCATCCGCCGCGCGCTCGCCGGCGCCGAACTCGGCGTCGGCCACGCCGACGCGGCGCTCGGCCCCCTGCGGCGTCTCGGCGATCGCGACGGCGCGGATCGCGCCCGCCTCGCCGCCCGCGCGCAGGACGGTGACGGCGAGCCGGCCGTCCTCGAGCCGCGGGGGCGTGAGCGCCGCGGCCGTCTCGGACGGGCCGATCAGGTGGAGCGGCGCGCGGCCGGCCAGCGCCGCGAGCAGCGCGCCGGCCTCGCCCTCGGCCGTGTCGAGCCCGTCGTGGAGCCAGATGGTCTGCGCGGGCGCCGGCACCTCGCCCGCCTCGAGCGCCGCGAGGAGCCGCCCGCGGTCGGGCGCCCAGGGCGCGGGCGCGAGCCCCTCGAGGGCCGGGCGCACCGCTTCGGGATCGGCCACCGGCGGCGCGCCCTCGCGCGTCGCGGCGTCGCCGAGCGCCCAGAGCTGCACCTGCCGGCCGGACTCCCGCGCCTCGTCGAGGGCGCTGCCGGCGGCGGCCAGCCGCTCCGACCAGTCGGGCGCGCTCGCCCAGCCCTGATCCATCACGACGAGCAGCGGCCCGTCGCCCTCGGCGGTCACGCGCAGCGAGGGGTTGAGCACCGGGTCCGCGAAGCCGACCAGCACCGCGGCCACCGCCAGCGCGCGCAGGAGCAGCAGCCACCACGGCGTCTTGTCCGCCTCGCGCTCCTGGTCCTCGAGCCCGAGCAGCAGGCGCACGGCGGCGAAGGGCTGGCGCCGCGGCGCCGGCGGGATCGCGCGCAGGAGCAGCCACAGCACCGGGATCGCGGCGAGGCCCGCGAGCACCCAGGGGTTGAGGAAGGCGAGCGATCCGAGGGTCAGCATCAGGCGCCTCCGAGCGCGTGGTGGAGCGCGAGCAGCGCGCGGCGCGGGCTCTCGTCGGTCAGGTGCGGGATCAGCCGCCAGCCGCGCGCCATGCGCGCGAGGCGGTCCTGCCGCTCGGCGAGGCGGGCGCGGTAGGCGTCGCGGAGCGAGGCGGCCTGCTCGGCGTCGTACTCGATCGCGCGCGTCGGGCTCTCGAACCGGGTGCGCCCGGCGAAGGGAAACCGCGCCTCGGCCGGGTCGAGGATCTGCAGCAGCACGCCGCCGATGCCGCGCGAGGCGGCGTGCGCGATCGTCGGGAAGATCGCGTCCTCCGGGCCGAGGAAGTCCGAGAGGAACACCGCCTGGCCGACGCGATTCACGTGGATGTGCGGCGCGACGCCGTAGTCGAGCGGGCGCTCGGGCTCGCGGCAGAGGATCGCCGCCATCCGCAGAAGCTGGGTCTGGCCGGTGGCGGGCGGTTCGGCCTCGGTGCCGAGCAGGCCGAACCGCTCGTCGCCGCGGGCGAGCAGCACGCCGAGCGCGAGCGCGAGAAGCGCCGCGCGCTCGCCCTTGGTCCGCGGCGCGCGGGCCGACTTGAAGTCCATCGCCGCCGAACGGTCGGCCCAGATCATCACCGTCTCGGCCGCCTCCCATTCGAGCTCGCGCACGAAGAGCCGGTCCGAGCGCGCCGAGCGCCGCCAGTCGATCTGCGCCAGCGTGTCGCCGGGATGGGCGGGGCGATACTGCCAGAAGGTCTCGCCGGGGCCGGGGCGGCGGCGGCCGTGCACGCCCGGCATGAGCGAGCGCGTGATCCGCTCGGCCTCGACGAGAAGCGGCGGCAGGCTGCCCGAGATCCGCTCGGCGTCGCGCCGGAGCCACGCCGCCCGGTCGCCCGCCCGCGTCGGCGCCGCCCGGCTCACGGCGCCGCCCCGCCGCCCGCCCGGGGGCCGGGGATCGACCTTGCACCGAAACCGGCGAGGCGCCCGTCGATCCCGGAGGCGGCGACGGCGACGCAGCGATCCCGGCCGCGCCGCCCGTCGCCACGGGCGCGCCCGCCGGCCCGCCGGAGGCGCCCGGTCCGGTCCGCCCGGTCCGCGGCGCGACGGTATCCCGCCGCCCGCGACCCCCGGAAGCCCGGCATTTCCCCGAGACAGGCGCGCTCGAAGAGCGCGGCCCCATCGGCCACGCGCGCGGGCGCTAGCGCCCGACGGTGCGCCGCCGCGAGGAGCGTCCCGACGAGCGCGGGAGCGGCGAGGAGGGATGCGAGGAGCCCCCCGGAGCGCGGGGTCGGCGCCGTCAAGCCGCCGCCTCGAGCGCCTGTCCGGCGAGGATCTCGTCGATCACCGAGCGGATCGTCTGGCCCTCGGCGCGCGCGGCGAAGGTCAGCGCCATCCGGTGCTCGAGGGCCGCGGTCGCGAGCGCCGTGACGTCCTCGGCCGAGGGCGCGAGCCGCCCGGCGAGGAGCGCGCGGGCGCGCACCGCCAGCATCAGCGCCTGCGCCGCGCGCGGGCCCGGCCCGAAGGCCAGCCGCTCGGTGGCGGCGGGGTGGCTCTCGCCGCCCTCGGGCCGGGCCGAGCGCACCAGCGTCAGGATCGCCTCGACCACGCTCTCGCCCACCGGCATCTCGCGCACCAGCCGCTGGAGCCGGATCAGCTCCTCCGCGTCGAACACGCGCTGCGCCTCGGCCTCCTCGGCGCCGGTGGTGGCGAGCAGGATCTCGCGCTCCTCGTCGCGGGTCGGGTACTCGACGTCGATCTTCAGCAGGAACCGGTCGAGCTGCGCCTCGGGCAGCGGATAGGTGCCCTCCTGCTCGATCGGGTTCTGGGTGGCGAGCA